>JBGSXT010000086.1:0-3732 GCA_041751295.1 Mariniblastus sp. | reverse complement strand
TCGCGTTGCTTCCGCACCATTGCCAATTCCTGCCATCCTGACAGATTACCCTGAACGGCCATCTTGGCAGCGCAAACGGCGTGCCAAAGTCAAAAGAACCAAAATTTTACCGACTCATTTCTTGTGCCGAACAGTATTGGGGCATTCTGGTTTTTTAGGGAGGAAAGGTCGAAGTTCTGGCTTTAAGTAGAATGACTGGGCATCAATGGTTGCAACCACGACAATTCCCAATCGCGATGTTCAGCGCTGGGGCATTTGGGTTGCAGGCAGGCGGCGATTACCGTGTCCCGGAAAATTTAATCGTTTGCAGTCAAGAAACCCGATTCCATGCGGCCGTCTGGCGCGCCCTTTGGGATTGTCGCTGCCTACTATTCGGCAGAATCCCACCAAGAGGTTCAAACGCTTCGACCGGCAGAACTGCTGACCAACAAGCAGCGATTCACAAAAACTTGTCTGTAGTCCGTCAGCCTGATAAACGATCAACGGTCTGAACCGCCGGGCGCGCGTGTGGCATTCGCAAGCCACTTGCAGCGATCATTGAAACGAAACGTTTTAAGCGAATCGTTCCGCTGCGTCGGCTCAGTTCAACGCCCGATTTATGCGTCGGAGGGATCAAGTTCCATCCAGCGGATCCACCCAACTCAGTCCCGACGCATAGTTTGCAATACGTTATCCTCCCTAATCCATCACATGCAGTTCAATTGAATTGATTCATGTTAGCCCCCATTAATCCGACCTTGATTCCATGGCCCTTTAAAAACTCTGTCGCTTGTTGACTAACGAACATCAACATTATGAGCGAGATACAGGGAACGATCATAAGAATCGCGTAAAAAATAGCCAAGCCATGTGAATTTAGCCGCTTCGCCAGGTTGTACATCGCAAAAATCATGAATCCAATAACGGCAAGTGCAACAATCAAGAACACACCTCGAGCAACGGCCGATTGACCACCCAATTCGGTAAATGCGATCCAACCGTCGTCCACTCGGATTTTACGGCTTGTAAAAAGCGCGCTCGCCCAGATTCCAATGTTTGCAAGTACTGCCATGAGAACCATTCGTTGGGCGGCTGCAACCATGCGAACCTTTTGCCTGTCATGCTTTCCTTGTGAATCGCTGGCTGGCGTTTGGTAGGGATTTGAATCATCCATTAGGTAAACTTTCTATTGAACGCCAATTCTTTTTTTAGAATTTGCCTAGCATTCTACCAACGAGTCCTATGATTGATCCAGAGCGTCGCTCAAACATTGTGAATTCACGTGGACCCATAACAACTGAGCGTTTGACTTTGCGGGACGACTGATTTTCGAAAGGGGGCAAAGGGGGACATTCTGCTTTTTAACTTCGTGAATAAATGGCGGTCGCAGGGGGATGAAAAAGGGGCATTCTGCTTTTTGCTATGGTGAATAAAATGGTATCGGGTTCAGTGGTTTCGGTCGGCGAAAAGTGCGTGACATGCTATTTGAAAAACCAGCATGTTCCCACGCCGTCATCACCCATTCTCTCTCGCAACTTCAAATCCTCTTTCCGCAACAAAAACCAAAATGGCATGGCGGCCTGAGCAACTCGTACAAGCTGGCGAACTCGATAATACCCGTTTCGGTTGGACAGTCGGTTGGCTGGAACTCGACGGACCTGTCGATCGGCTGCAATTGAAACTGGCGGGTAATTGCCATCCCGATCTTGCTGGTTGGAAATTCCGAATCAAGCGGACAATGCCTGCTTTGGGAAAGGACTTCGATGGCAACGATCCGCCCGACGACACTGGCATCGCTCGAGATCAGTCCGGACAAGTTGGTGACATCACGGCTGATCAGATGATCAAGCACTTCGACATTCCCGATGATGAGTTAGCCAAGCGTTTGATGGCTGACGAGAAACCGCCGTTCACCTGGAGGAAGTGCTTGTATCTGGAATGGTTCAGCAATCACAACGGTCGCGTAGTCATCCAAAGCACGGCACTGGAAGTCGAACGGGTCGGCGAGCGCGCGTTTGAGCTGTCCGAGGAGCAGTGGCGTGAACAGCATCGTCAAAACCAGCACGAGATGAACTTTTTCATGACCCAACTCGGCGATGCGTTCGAGCATGGCGGCCCTGAAAAGGACGATGTATGAAATGCAGGATCGAATCCGTTCGACGCGTCAGCGATGAAGATCATGAAGCGCCGACTCCAGGTCTGGAAACTTGAATTGAAAACCCTCTGCGGCCAGTCGCCTGGGCAAAACGTAACGGCCATAGAGCACAAGCTCGGGATCAGTTCGAAAAAACAACGGTGCTCCGATGCGGACCATCCATCCAAAGGCCGGTAAACCGATCGGCATTCCGATTACTTTGCGAAGCGTCCTCATGAAGTCGGCTTGCGACGCAGGATTGGGTGACGACACGATGTAGGCACCCGACATCGTCGGATCGACGATCCCACGTGCAAAGATACGATTCAAATCGTCTTCGTGAATCCAAGACATTCCTTGTGTGCCGCTGGCGACACGGCCGCCCAGTCCAAGTTTCGCAATCAAGCCGAGCGTTCCCAGGGCTCCGCCCCCGGCGCCGCGGTCGTGACCAATGACGAAGCTAGTTCGCATGATGACGCCGCGTTGCTCTGGCAGTCTGCTCGCGGCGAACGCAGATTCCCAGGCTCGGGCGACCGTCGGTGCCAAACCAATGCCCTCGGCCGATTCTTCACTGCAAACGGCTAATGGCGGATCGCCGTAAATATGTGCAGTGCTCATTTGAACCCAAACTGCCGGCGGAGAAGGGACGGTTCGCATGGCTTCGCCCAGCACAATAGTCGACTCGACACGCGAACGAAGGATTTCATCGCAATGATCTGGCGTCTTGATGCAGTTCACGGTTCTGCCGGCCAAGTTCACGACGGCATCCGCCCCGTCGATCGAATCAGCCCAATCCCCCAATGTTCGACCATCCCAGCTACGATGCGCCCAAGTTCCAGCGGTTCTCGGTACTGACCGGGAAAGAATTGTGACCACCGCACCCGCATTGGAAAACTGTTCCGCCATCGATAAGCCCAAAAAGCCGCTTCCGCCCCCAATGACGATTCTCTTTCCGTTCAGCTCCACCATCGTGTTATCGATTGCCAGGATCCTCGCCTCTCTTACTACAACTATGGTAACCGCAAAGAATGACCCGCAATCACGTCGACCACGATCGCTGGCAAATTTGTCGGACGAGAGAAAGCGACTTGACTTTTTCGCTGGTGATCTGGATTGATGAACCCGCCGGGCGGCTGAACTGTCATTTCGTATTGCGGGGAAATCGGTTTTCGATAGAATGGCCCGTTTTTGCCTGCGCCAGCGTAGCTCAGTTGGCAGAGCAGCGGTTTTGTAAACCGCAGGTCGTGGGTTCGAACCCCTCCGCTGGCTCTCGGTTTTTTTGCGTAAGTCGTTGCTTCCCAGCGGTCCATGGTGACCATTGTTTCGGGAAAAGCGGTCTTGCTCTCGGAAAAATCCGTGTCGGGCGGGTATAACGGGGGGGATTCCAGAGCGGTCAAATGGGACAGACTGTAAATCTGTTGGCTAAGCCTTCGCAGGTTCGAATCCTGCTCTCCCCACTCGAAGAAGTCACACATGTCCCGGTTTTTGACAGCTGTTGCAAACTGGGAAGATGGGATGTTTTCTGCTGGGCAAACTGGCAGGAAATATCTCGCTTAAAATGCCAAAAAGCCATTGGGGTTTTGGCAGAAATTGTTACATTTACGGATTGGCGAAAAATT
>JBGSXT010000085.1:0-2779 GCA_041751295.1 Mariniblastus sp. | reverse complement strand
GTCAACGGCGATGGTGTGGTCAATCTGTTAGACGTAGCGCCGTGTGTTGAGGCGCTTACCAACGGGACGTTTATCCCCGCAGCGGACATCAATGGCGACGGATTCGTCAACTTGCTCGATGTCCAACCGTTCGTTGCGCTCTTGACGGGTTGAGATGATGAAAAAAAAGGAAAAGGTATCCAGCACCAAATTTGCGCGAAACGCATTTCGTTCCACGCAGCGAAGAACGGTATAGAAGTAATCTTCCGTTTGCACCAGAAACGACCAGTAGCGTCCTCGATTCAAGCGACCGAAATTCGGCGCAGCACCAGCCGATTTTGATTCCTGCACCGGACTGAAAGCGTCGAAATGACGAATATCCAACACAACATGACGCTTTGACTCACCCCGCGATTTCGAGTTCAACCGCTCAGCAAATCAGAGTCGATTCCCAAATCAGATCCGCCGATGCCGGCGGCGAGATTGAGGATGCGAAACCGGGAACCGGTGACTTCAAAAATACCGAGTTCGGTTGCCACTTTGTGCACGACTTTCATGCCGGTCAACGGCAAGTCACATTTTCGAACCAGTTTGCAAATGCCATCTTTAGAGAAATGGCTCAGCATGACGATGATCTGCTTCGCGCCGTGAACCAGATCCATCGCGCCCCCCATGCCAGTCACCTTCTTGCCCGGAATCATCCAGTTGGCAAGATTTCCCTCGACGTCAACCTGCATTCCACCCAGCACGCAACAATCAATATGGCCGCCCCGGATCATGCCGAAGCTGAGCGCACTGTCGAAAAAACTCGCGCCCGCTCCAATCGAGACGGTCTCTTTGCCGGCATTGATCAGGGTCTGCGAAACCGTTTCGCGTGTGGGACGACCATTGATCCCCAACACTCCATTTTCCGAATGGATCGTGACCCCCTTGTCAGGCTTGATCCGCTCCGCAATCAAGGTCGGCATACCAATGCCCAAATTCAAACTCGAACCGTCTTCCAACAGTTCAATCACCTGATCCGCCAATTCGAAATTCGACCAACCGGTCGGACGATTCTGCTGGTTCATGGATAATTTGCCTTTTCAACGATTCTGAGCCATGTCGTTCGATTTCTAGTACGGCGATTGGCAGATGATATACTTTAGGAAGGAGTTTTACTCCGTCCCAGTGACAATCCCAGTGACAGGGCGGAGGAATTAGCAATTCGTCCTACAGGTCAACTGATTCCTGCCGTTCTCCCAAAAAAGTTCGTCGCCGAAAATTGCTTGCCAACTCAATCCGCAACTTCTATTTGGGCAAGTGGAATGAGGACTCGAGTCGTTTGCTGATTTTCTGTAGCTCGTTGCCTGTCAGCCGGATATCAACGCTGTGAATCGCGTGGTTCACCATATTCTCGCGCTGCGTTGCATCGGCCCACCGCGCGTTGGCTGCACGACTTAACTTATGCAGCGGATCGAAATAGATAAACAGCTCGTTGGGCTTTACATTGGGTGCCTGCCAGACGGAAATTCCGTTTTCCTGATCGTAGTATTCGTACGACGCCACATGCCGCTTGCCACCTCCGCCAGGGGCATCACAGACAAATGTGGGCGTATTGAATCCGGCAGAACAGCCGCGCACTTGAATCTCCAGTTCGACCCCTTCCGCCAGGCTGGTTCGCAAATGTTCACAGCCGGGGACCATATCGTGAATATAGACGTAATACGGCTGGATGTTCATATAGGCCAGTTGTCGGTTCATCTTGATCATGATGTCGGGCTGATCGTTGACGCCCTGTTGCATGACCGCCTGGTTGCGCACCGTCACCCCTTCCGCGAACAGCAGATTCATCGCGTCCCGGCTCCACTGGGTAATCTCCCGTGGCGACGAGAAATGGGTATGAATAACGACCGCCTTCCCTTTTTCCTTGCCCAGCCGATGGATATCCAAAAATGCTTCGACCCATTTGGCGTCCGACGTAATCTTCTGCGGCAGGATCGCGATGCCTTTGGTCGCGTATCTAATGCGGCGAATATGATCGATGTTCAGCAGTCGTTGGCCAATCTCCCGAATGTGGCGATGGGTCATGTTGAAGGCGTCACCACCGGAGATGACGACGTCTTCAATCTGCTCCGTCTTTTCGATGTATTTGAACGCCGCTTCGGCCTTGGCCAAATTGGCGCCGTACGTATTTTTATCCACCGTATCGGTCGAGCCACCGATGATTCGGCTGCGCGTGCAATACGAACAGTAGACGGGACAGGTGGTCAATGGCAGAAACAGGACCTTATCAGGATAGCGATGAGTCAACATCGGGACCGGCGAATCGACATCTTCGTATAGCGAATCCGCCAGGTAATACGGATGATCGGGCAGCATTTGCGAAGCGATCGGCAGGAACTGTTTTCGTAACGGGTCATTGACCGGATCATCCCAATCGATCAGCGCGAACACGTACGGCGTGATGCGAATGTTCATCGGAGCGATCTTCAATCCGGCTGCGATATCCGCCATCAATTCATCGCTGATACGGGATTGGAGAACTTCCTTGACCTCGGCCAGTTTCTTCACCGAATTTTTCGATTGCCACAGATGGTCAGCAAACTGTTCCCGCGAAACCGATTGCCAACCTGGAATGGCTGTCCAAAATTGATCGTCACGGAAATTTCGATGCTCGGTAGAGCTGGCTGCCGATGATGCAATTTGTCGGATCATGATTCGACGCCCTGAGAGTAAGTTTGTACTGACAATACAGTGTATTCCGGACCTGCAGTGTAAAGCCAGATTTGTCGCACGGATTCGCCAACATCCCATTATA
>JBGSXT010000084.1:0-2490 GCA_041751295.1 Mariniblastus sp. | reverse complement strand
GCAGATGCAGCTCACGACCGGCGGCCAAGCCAAATTCCGAATTCGCATCACCTGTCCGCCGCAATCGCTTGAGCAGGTTTTCGCTGGAAAAATCACCAGGAATTTTTTGGGTCAGCGCAGCTTCCATGAATAGGATCGGCTCACTTTGGGCCAAATCCGGGTCGCGTTGTTTCAGCCTGTTCAGAAACCGGCTGGCCGTTGCCGTCCGGGTCGATTTCACAATCTCGATCGATTCTTCGATTGAATCCATGTAGTTGGCTTTCAGGATCGGCGATGAATCATCGTCTGGCAGTACCGGTTGCCAGGCGATTTTTTGCACGCCACCTTCCACAACCGAGGTTGGAATCGTTTGCGCGATTTGAGGATGGGCGTCCTCCCCGTCGGGTTCCGAATCCTGAATCTTTGACAACTGCGATTCAAATTCGGCAGCCATCGATGCACCTATTTCACTGCTGGCGTGGTAATGCGCCAACCAGACCAGTGCCGCTGGCGTGAAGGCATGGTCGCTGACCCGATGGATCATCTGCTCCAGCGACCAGGCTGCCATTTCCAGATTGCCGGCGAGAAGGAAACGTTCGGCCAGTTGCGTCAAACAAGTGCCTAACTCGGGTGCCTCAAGCCCTGTTCCAAACGATTGAATCTGTTTGCGCAGGGCCGCTTTCTGGTCCTCGGAATCCAGCGGCCAGGCCAGCAGCCGGTCCATTTCCTGGTGTTTCAATGGTGCGGTGGCGATCGAACTGAAGCTGCCCCAGCGCTCATTCACGCTTCGGTGGGGGACTTCCCTGCCCAATTGTTTGAGTCCATAGAAAATGTCACCGCCAATAGCCCCGACACTGCCGTTGAAACTTTCCGTTTTGTAGCTTTCCGAGTCCTTGAAGACGGGTGACAAGCCGCTGAGTCCCCGCGAGACGGCGATCTGATCTTCCACCAATTGTCCTGATCGGGACAGATACCGGGTTCCGTCCAGATTGATTTGCCCTGTGCCTGCGGTTGTGCGAATCAGAAACCGATCGACTTGCCAGGATTGCAGTCGTGCTTCTTCCAACTGGTCGGGAAACGAGCGGTCGTCGGCTGCCAGTTCGATCGCAGTGCGGCAGGTCGCGATAAAATCGGATGCCGCCCCGCGATCGTCCGCTCCGATCGGACAATTGCAAACCAGTGCGTTGGGGCGGACGGTGCGAAGTGTACGTACCAGCTCTTTCAGAATCTGGTCACCATCCAATTCTGATTCTTCCCGATCACGATTGTCGCCACGCAGTTCCAAGTTCAGGGCGCATCCGATACGCGTCGTGGCGGCCGTTGCCATCAGCATACTCAACGGATCTTCCTGCTGCAGGATCACCGAACCGCTCAAAATACGCTCTTCGCTGGCAACGTTGGCCAACAGCGCAAATGGTAGTTTTTGCGTCCCTGGCGAAGCGACCAGCATGCCGATTCGATTGTGGGCCAATCGTTGCACTTCCCAATTGCGACCCTGATCATTGGTCGCCAAAACCATGCCGTTCGCACCCACCGCCCAGCCGTTTTGGCCGTTAACAAAATAGATTTTCCTGATCGGCAGGGAAACCGGCGTTGCATGAGTTTGCAAATTTTCGCCAGTCGTTGAATCCATCGAGAGGATCATGGTTCCCGGATTGCCGGCAATCCAAACACGGTCTGCCTTGATCGTCACCGTGGCAAAGTCGAAATGGTTCAGTGCCGTGTTGGACGCAATTGGGGCGGGACAGCTCCAGCTGCAACCTCCGTCGTGAGTCTTCAGAACCGTCCCTGCCGATCCAACCGCCCAGCCCGTTTCTGCATTGACCATTCGCACGCTGACCATTCGACCTGGTCGACGGCCGATCACAACCGCCGGTTCAAACTGGTTCCCTGAGATTTTTCCAAGGGTTCCGCGGTCGTCGATCACGACGAACCCGCTCGGCATAAGGTCCCCGTCAATCCAGCTGCCAGCCGGTTCGATCGTTTGGCTGGACCACGTCTGACCTCCGCTAGATGTCGTCAACACGCCCGTTTTATACAGACTGCCCGCCCGGCCCAGTGCCCAACCGCCAAGCACGTCCTGGAAGTGAAGTCGATTGATCTGCGGCAGGAAGCTGGTTTTTTGAATGCGCCAGGTCTGGCCGCCATCGTCGGTTTGCAACAAAACACTGTGCGTCCGCTGCAGGTAGGCCGTATAGTAACTTCCGGCAATCCAGCCTCTGTTCTGGTTTAGAAAATAAACGCAATTCAAACTACATGTCAGCGGGTAGAGTTCGTGGGCTCGGGATATGGGCCTCATCTGGACCAGCTTCTGTTCGAAAGAGCGGTGATCATCCAGGTCCAGTCCGGCACCTTCGCACTCGATCCAGTCTTCACCACCGTTGACGGTGCGCAGGATCAAACCCTGATCTCCAACGGCCCAGCCGTGCGTCGGGCTGACAAAACAGACGTCATTGATGGTTGCATCTTCCCGCCAACTGCGCGGACGAATCTCGCGGCCATAATCATCAA
>JBGSXT010000083.1:0-5752 GCA_041751295.1 Mariniblastus sp. | reverse complement strand
AATTTCGTCGTGATACAGGTATCCTGCTGTGACCACGTTGCTGAACATTCTGAAATCTTCGTCGGAGATGTGGGACTGTTTCGGTGGATGGAATTTCATGAATCCATGGGAAAAATGATCGATCGCATCGTAGTAAATCGCCGCGAAATCCCATTTCCGTGTCTGCAACAGGTAGCTTGCCGGGCGGTGAATGGAAACGCACTCGCACAGCATTTTCATGACTGACGCAAGTCGACTGTCGGTTTCCTGGTCCACTTCGGCAGCATGTGGTACAAACGGCAGAATGTGTTGTGGCTTCAATTGGGTGGGATGAATCCGCAAGGGTGCCAATTCCTTTAACGCTGAATCTGGGTGAACACAATTGGCGGGCAAATTCCACGGATCCCCCGGTTTGCGCGGCGACTTGTGAAAAAAATCCGAAACCATGACCCCGTTGATCGGTTCGGCCGGATTGCTGGGCCACCAGCCAACCACAATCGATTTCAGATCATGCTGATTCAGAATGTTCCAGACGGCTTTACACTTGCGCGACAGATTGGTCATCGGCTGGATGCCCTTGCCATCCGGCGTCGGTTCAGTGAACCCGTGAATGCCATGTTTGTACGGTCGTTTTCCGGTCGCAATGGTGGTCCACAGCATCGGCGACAATGACGGAAACAGCGTGGCCATATTGCCCATGACGCCGTTTTTCACCAATTTTTGGACGTTGGGCATGCGACCTTCGTCCATCAATTTGTGGATCACTTTCCAATCGGCCGCATCCCAGCCGATCAACAATACTTTTCTGGAGCTATCCATGAACTGCACTTTCTGAGTGGGGAGAATTGCGTGGTTTCCGCGTCCTGATTTTCCAATCGCCGATTCAGCCTTCCGGTTGTTGAATCGAAACACGATTCGAGCGCGATCCATTCAAGCGGACAACTGCCCATGTCCAATGACGATCGGAAGTTGCGGAAACTGACTCTTTTTCAAATCCAAAACCGGCCACGATTTCGCGAATTTCGTCGATGGACAGCGCAGCCCGTAAAGAATCATCGAACATCTGGCGGGAATGGGCGTTTTCAGCGCCAGCATATAATTGCACCAATTGATTGACCATCGCCTCATTTCGCGGGCGAAGCAGATCTCGAACAAAAATGATCCCCCCCGGTTTCGTGACACGAATTAATTCTGCCAGGCACAAGTCGGGTTCAGGAATGTGATGAACAATGCTGTTGGAAATGCTGCAATCAAACAAGCCATCATCGTACGGCATCGCCTTGGCATCAACTTGTTCCAACCGAATGCGCTTCGTCAACCCATTGCTATCGACATTTGCTGCCGCCAGTTCGAGCATGTGGATCGCCATGTCAATGGCCGTAACGTGGCACTTCGGCTCGGTTTGACACAATTGGATCGGAATCCGCGCGGTGCCTGTTCCCAAATCAAGAATATTGCCCAAAGCCAACTGTTTGGACCGGGCGAATTCCAGCAGATCGGCAACAAATTGGCCATTGACCTGCGAATGATCCATATTGTCATAATCATGGGCCTCCACTTGAGTGTCCATGACTTCGGTTTCCAAAACTCTTTCCAATTGCATGATTTCAATCCGCTTGCCGTCGAATCGGTCTGACAGTCACAATGATATTCGATTTGTGCCGAACTTTGCAGTCACGGGAACAGATGAAAACCGATTAAGCCGTTTTTAAAAATTGGTTTAATTGCAACCGACAGGAGAAGTAATTGCCAATGGTAAAAATATTGTTTGGGTCCGCCGCGTTTCTGACGCTGCAGTTGGCCAGTCTGACTTTACCGGCCCAGCAGGCCGAGTTGCACGTTGCAGCAATTACAAAGATCAGCGAACAATCCGTGCAGGAAACAGTGGCGTTCCTTTCTTCCGATGAAATGGCGGGTCGCGACACGCCTTCGCCTGAGCTGGAAAAAGCGGCTGAATATGTCGCGAAACGGTTCGCGGCTGCGGGATTGACTGGCGGTTCCGCAGACCAGGGCTTTTTTCAAATCGCGAAAATCGCGACGACGTCGCTGCCCACTGACGGAATCGAATTTCTAGTGGGCAATACCGTAATCGAACATTTTGGCTTGATGGGAGCCGGCCAACAGGACTTTGAATATCAAGGCAAAATAACTGTTCTCGAATCGACTGATTCCAAAACACAATATGTCGGACCCGTCAGTTTCACTGCCGACAAAATCCTCAAACCAGCCGATCAGCTGGAGATTGCCCGACAGGTCGGGCGATTAAAACGTCGCGGTGCGACGGCTGTACTGATTCAGGTGGAGCCAGACAGCCCGTTGATTGCGATCGCTGCACGAAACGGAAACCCGCGGATTATCAATCCGCGTGAGCGGTTTTCAGGCCCCACACTGCTCGTCAGGAAATTTGATGCTGACGCGGAATATCGGATCAGGATTCCCAAAATCGCCTATGGTGAAACCGGGGTGCGCAACGTGATTGGAGTCCTGCACGGCAGTGACCCGCAACTGAAAGCCCAGGCAATTGTCTTTTCAGCACATTTGGATCATATCGGCCAGCAATCCGGCTTGCCAGACCCGATTTTCAACGGAGCCGATGATAACGCCAGTGGAGTGACGGCCGTGTTGTCGCTGGCCGATGCTTTTGGCGCATTGCCCGTTGCCCCAAAACGGACCATCCTTTTTATGACCTTCTGGGGGGAGGAACGGGGACTGTTAGGCTCGAAGCACTTTGTCGATCACCCAACCTGGCCTCTCAGTAAAATTGTGGCCAACATCAACATTGAAATGATTGGGCGGCCGGAGCCGGGAGCCAACGGCAAATGCTGGATGACTGGCTGGCACGAATCGAATCTTGGTTCGTTGATGGCGGCCAGTTCAAAAAGTATCGAGGTCGAAATCTTTGAACATCCTCGCTTAAGCAGCATGTTGTATCAAGCCAGTGACAACGCATCCTTTGTAAATCGCGGCGTGATCGCCCACAGCTTTTCGGCCGGTTCGCTGCACAATGATTATCACAGACCAGGAGACGAATGGGAGAAACTGGAGCTGCCCCATATGACGAAAGTCATTCAGGGACTGTTCGTCGGCAGCCTGCCGATGGCCAATGGCGAAGTCACTCCGCGGAAGGAATGAAGAGGCGAGAGGCGAGAGTTCAGAGTTCAGAGTCGAGAAGCAACAGGCAAGAGGCAAGTGGCAACAGGTAAGAGGTGAACCGCGCGGCGCGAACCGGTTGACGAGCACTTGTAAATCTGGATCAACGATTGAAGCCGAGCATCATGCTGAGACCTTGAAATCCGAAATCGCCATTGGGATCGATCGCGGTGCCTCCTCCCAGCCACGATTGATTGACGTAACCCAATCGCATCGCGGTATTTCTTTTTTCACCCCGATGCTTCAACATTTGAATCCCAAAAAAGATATCGATCACGGTCACGAATCCATCGGCTCCCAAGCTAGTGAATTCATTCTGAACGGTGTTTTCAACAGTTTGATCGCGATCGCCAAATAGTAGCGATACCGTCGAGCTGGAAATCAGCTGCATGGGCGTATGTCCCATTTTTCGCACGTAATCAATTCCAAACCTTGGACCAAAAGCGTTCATGTTGGTCACGCCTCTCAATCGTCCCGCCAGTCCGCCGCCGCCGTCCAGCAAATCAGCTTCTAGTTTCTGTTCAATCGTGGCGAGTTGCAGTCCGAAACGGCCGTTGACATATGCCCGCTTGAATTCGATCGACTTGAACGCGTAAACGCTTGAAGAGTGCACTTCCAGACTGTGGATCGCGTTAATAGTTTCGCCCGGGTTTTGCGCCAAAAGCAGCGTCACGCGGTCCGGCCCACCCTGGTACGTTCGGGTTTCGCCCGTTGACGTTCCATCGCTGGTGAAACGGTTGATCTCCGAATTATTATCGAATTGGAAGTACTCGCCAGCGAAACCGGGTCCGTATTCCGATTCGAAGCCGGCCTGAATGCGTAACGCCGGTTCCAGATCGAAATTGAATGGCTGGCTTTGTGTGGCCGCCGGGGCACTGACCGTCAGAGCCGTATTGCCTTGAAACGACGGCTGTAAAAACATGAATTCAAATTCCGAAAACATGACAGCTTGTGCGAGTATCTCCCGCATCGGAGGAAATTCTTTGTCTTTTTCAAACGGAAATTCCTCGCCGTCATCAGCAACGAACGGGCCAGTATTCGGAATCGGACTGCGATGTCCAAGAGCCGGATTGTATTTCGGTTCCACCCACTGGCTCGAAAAGACGGGAATGCCGGACATGGCATCGAAACCAGAATCGATCTGCGGTAATCCCTGGTTTCGGTTTGCCGACCCGCGTCCATCGTTTTCCGGACCGTTCACTTTGTTGTTCAGCAGGCTGTCGTACCCTTCCGATCGATTTTCGATGTCTCCGATTTCCGGAATTGGCTGCCGCTGCGATCTGTTATCCGGTCCCAAACTTGGCGATTTCGAATTGATTGAGGGGGGCGGCTGAATCAGCTTCTTCGAATCGGGAATTGGACTGGCCTTTGAATCCGGTTTGTTATCCAAACCTCCCGTTTCGAGAGGTTGCGTCTCAAAAAATTTCTTTGGCTCGCGCACAGTTCCATGTTCGGCCTGCAAAAACCTGTTGGAATCCGGAGACTGCTCTATTTCTGTGCGAGGACGCGAAGGAGTCGGGCCGAACGTTACCGCAGGTGCCTTTGGTTCTGTGTCAGCCGAGTCAAAATCACCGCCCCAAGACCGGGGAGACATGGCCCGCGCATCGTCGGAAAAGTGATCGACATCCTGTTGGTAAACAGCACTGATGACTCCGGTATCTGCAGCAACCATCGGTATGCTTTCCGTCGTCTTGTCCGGACTGGTGTTGTTCTGATTCAGTAGTGACAACGCAGCGACCAATCCCAGCACAATCGCAGTCGCGAAGCCGAAATGCTTCAATTTTATTGACATTGCATAGTCATATCGAATTGGAAAAACCTTGGAAAAGAGACTCGAAGTGAATGTGAACTCACAATAAATAAACCGCCAAGCCGGTATATTCAGAAAGATCGACGCATCGGAAAAAGTCAAACAGCCAAACTTGTTCGTTTACCTGGATTCTTGGAATTGAAAGTCATTCCAACCGGAAGAGTTTTCGCAGCCTGCCAGAATTGCCCAGAATAAAATCTGGAACGTCGCAGTTCGAGCAGCACAATTTTGTTTCCATGTCGGACGATTTGTTAAACCGTCTTTGGCGGCGCAGGGACGAATGAGCAATTCGACCTACAGTCATGTTTTCAACTGTTGTTTGCCAGAGAATAAAAAGCACTTTTCTATTTTTGACGATTTTATTCAGGAACGCCCAGGCGTTGCCGGGCTTCCTCGGCCCACGGACTTTTGGGTGCCAATCGCAAAAAATTGCGCCAATGGGATTCGGCTTCGTCCGGTCGATCAACCTCATCAAGTTGTCTGGCGAGATGAAACAGGACGTCCGGATATTCGGCGTGATGGTTCAATGCGCCTTGAAATACGGAAATGGCGAGTTCCGGATTTCCCAATTCGACCAACAAGCAGCCCAAACTGGCCCGTGCTTCCACATATTGCCCGTCCAACTCAATCGCGGCATAGTAGCGTTCGCGGGCTGCCGGCAAATCGCCGATCTGAAAAAGATTCTCGGCCAGCCGGAAGCAGATATCTGGACTGGGACCTAACGCCAACAGCAGACTGCGATAGACTTCGCAGGCCGATACAAGGTCGTCGGCATCTTCAAAATCAATCGCCAGATTCAGGAAGTCGTCGCGA
>JBGSXT010000082.1:0-5910 GCA_041751295.1 Mariniblastus sp. | reverse complement strand
AACAAGTTTGCGACTGGCAACCTTGTTCTATGAAAAAGCGATTTCGTCCGTTATTCCGGTCAAGTCCTGCGAAGTCGCTGAGGCCTGCAAAATCCTGGAAAACACCTATCGTAGCGTCAATATCGCGATGGTGAATGAATTGAAAATGCTGTTTCAGAAAATTGGCATTGATGTTTGGGAAGTGATTGACGCTGCCAAGACGAAACCCTTCGGTTTTCAGGCGTTTTATCCTGGGCCCGGTTTGGGTGGGCACTGCATTCCGATCGATCCGTTTTATCTGAGCTGGGTTGCGCGGAAACACGAAATGCCGACGAAATTTATTGAACTGGCCGGGGAAATTAACTCCAGCATGCCGCAGTATGTCATCAACCGGGTCGCGGACGCCTTGAACCATCACTGCCAACCGATCCGTGGCAGCAAAATAGGAATCATTGGATTTGCCTATAAAAAGGACATCGACGATCACCGCGAAAGCCCATCGTTCAAGCTCTTGGAGCTGTTGGTTGATCGGGGAGCTAATGTCAGTTATTGCGATCCCCATGTTCCGACCTTGCCCGAAATGCGGCACTATGATGTTCCGCGCTTGGCCTCGGAATCCCCGCTGCCGGAGTACTGGACTTCATTGGACTGCGCGATTATTTCGACGGATCATTCGATTTTCGATTGGGATGAGATCGTCAAATACTCGAATTTGGTCGTCGATTGCCGCAACGCTACGAAAAACGTAGTCGACAATCGGGACCGGATTTGGAAAGCCTGAATCGGGTGGTCTTAACTAACCTGATTCTGACGATTATGATGGAGAGTCCGGCAATTTCAGCTTCCTGACAAATTTCCAATTTCGAATTGAAATGCAGCGTCTGTTTTGCGATTCAATTACCTTGAAATTGGTTATAATGAATCCTCTTAGAACTGACAGACTATTTCCAGGTAATTAAAGATGGCGACTTCGAACCCAACTTCTGATGCAATGCAATCCGGCGCGGCTACCGCCACTGTCGCTTCGGAAGATACGAATGTGTTCAGGACAGTCCTGCCGTACGGAATTGCGATCATCGCCCAGTTGCCATTACTTCTGTTGTACTATAAATGGCTTTGGAACCGGCCGCACTATGCGAGCTGGTTTGCGTTTGCGATTTTGGCGACTGCAGGATTGACTTGGGTGCGTTGGCCACGCGATGGCCGTCAGGTTTTCAAGGAAAGCATGTGGAGCAATCTGCTGGCCATTATTGGTGTTGTTGCCGGACTCGCCGGAGTGGCCTTTGTTGAACCCTGGTTCGCCGCGCTCAGCGTGTTTACGTTGCTTGCCAGCCTGCTGGCGAGAACGATTGATCGTGATACTGGACGCAGCCTGTGGATCGTAACATTGCCCCTGTTTATGTCATTGGCTATTCCAGGTAATTACGATATCGAATTGATCACGATGTTACAGACGACCAGTGCCCACTTGACCAGCCGTCTGCTCGACTTGGCCAGCATTGGTCATTATATGCCGGGCACAGTCATTGAAACTCCGACGGCGAAATATGGTGTCGAAGAAGCCTGCAGCGGCGTCCAGTCATTTTTCCTGTTGATCTTTGTCGCCGTCACCTATTGTGTCTGGCTGAGACGTCCGTTTTTTCGATCCCTGTTGCTGTTTATTTCAGCAATGGTGTGGTCGGTATTCATGAACTGCCTGCGAATATTCCTGATTCCGGTTTTTCATCAAAACTACGGCATCGATCTGGCAAAGGGAATCCAGCATGACCTGTTGGGGTGGTCGACGATGGCAATGGGAATCCTGCTGGTGTTAAGCACCGACCAATTCCTGATGTTCCTGTTCGGGCCCGTCGACGCCGAGACTGGCTCTTCGGGACCGATGGGCAGGTCGATCACGAAGGTTTGGAACAGCCTGATTGCCGGTGAAAAAGACGATGACGAAACAAAAAAGAGACGTCGCAGTCGAAATCAGCCGCTGTCGGCTTTGAGTCAAGGTATTGCCTGGACGGTCGCCGGTCTGTTGGTCGCCGGCGGACTGTGGGCCATGGTCGACATCGCCAGTTCGTTCAATTCACAAAAGCGGATTACGTTTTTTAGCAATCAGGAAGTCATATATCCGATAGGCAAGGATTCGATGCCGGAAACCGTCAAAGACTGGACTCAGGTTGACTATCAGGCGAGTGAACGGGATGCGGCCAGCGACCTTGGCGAGCATTCGGAATTATGGAACTTTCGCTCGCCGAATCGTTTTTTTGCGTTTACTTCGTTTGATCAGACGTTTCCAGGCTGGCACGAATTGACAAGGTGTTACCGCAACGCCGGTTGGATCCTCGAAGATCGTATTTGGAAGGCATGGGAAGAACCGACGCAGGAGGGAGAAACGCCGAAGTCTTGGCCATATATCGAAGCTCACTTATCCAAGCCGACGGGTGAACGGGGCATTGTTCTTTTCAGCCTGTTTGATGGCGAGGGTGAAGGGTATCAACCCCCTCGCGAGTGGAGTTTTCTGAACTACGTTATTTCTGGCGCTCGCAATCGATTGGGAAATCGGACTCGGGCACGACTGTTCCAAAGCGAAGCCTATCAGACACAGGTCTTTGTTTATGGTTACGGGGATATCACACCGGCGTTCCGCGATGAAATTACCGATCGTTATCTGGAAATTCGGGAAATCATGCGCCGTGAATTTCTGGCGGCCAAGAATGGCGAGACCCCGCCGGCGGAAGAATAGATTTCAGATTTAGAACGATTGCGTTTTCCTTTCGGGACTTTCCCATTCCTGAAACTCGTTGCTCGACACTGATTCCGTCTCTCCAAAACCGCCCCCGCCGGGCGTGAGAAGCCGCAGGCGGTCTCCTGAGACGACGTCCCGTTCGCATTGACTGGGCAGAAATTCTGTCGTGCCTTCGGCCCGGATCAGTATGTTTTTTCCAGCGGCTCCTGCCTGGCCGCCATGTAAACCGAATGGATGTGTCGTCCGGCGGCTGCTGAGGATCGAAAGTGTCAGCGGCTTGGTAAATTCGAATTCACGGATCATTCCGTCGCCCCCCACAAATTTTCCGTTGCCGCCACTGTGGTGGCGCAACCGAAATTCTCTTAGTACAACCGGGTAACGCGTTTCCAGGACTTCCGGGTCGGTGAGCCGGGTATTGGACATATGGCAGTGGACAGCATCCGCTCCGTTACCCGTTGCCGTAGCGCCACTTCCGCCGCCGACCGTTTCGTAGTATCCAAACGTCGGGTCACCAATCAGCCAATTGTTCATCGTCCCCTGACTGGCTGACGCCACACCCAGCGCGCCCAGCAGGACATCCACGATTCGCTGCGAGGTTTCAACGTTCCCGCCAACAACAGCCGGAGATTGGGCCGGTGTGATTCCCCGGAATGGATTGAGGTAACAAATTGGCAACCGAATTTCTACCGGTGCCAACACTCCTTCATTCAGCGGAATGTCTTCGTCGATCAGGCAACGCAATACATAAATGACGGCCGAGGTCACGATCGCGCGATTGGCATTCAGATTGCCTGCGTGAACCGGATCGGTTCCGTTGAAATCGATGCTCAGCCCATCGCCAAATTTACGGATCGCGACTCGAAGTGCTGTCCCGTCATCCATACTGTCTTCGAAACGGTAATCGCCGTCGGCAATGCGGGCCAGGGCCAGACGGGTTTTCGGTTCCGCCGCATGGCGGATGTGTTGCATGTAGACGATCACTTTGTCGAATGAATGTCGTGAAACCAGATTCGACAGCGCATTGACACCCGCCTGGTTCGCCGCAACCTGAGCCGTGATATCAGCGATGTTTTCGTTCGTATTCCGGGATGGATATTTCGCCTGATTCAACAATCGTCGCAATTCGTCAAAACGGTCGCGTCCCTGATCAAGCAACTTGAAGTTCTGGATCAGTACTCCCTCCTGCTCCAGACAAGTCGCATTGGCAGGCATCGAGCCGGGTGCCATACCACCGATCTCGGCGTGATGGCAGCGGCACGCCACCCACATGGTCGGCGTCTCGCTGCTGCCATGAAAAACGGGAGTCAGTACGGTCACGTCTGGCAAGTGCGATCCCCCCTCATAGGGATCGTTAGTCACGAATACGTCTCCCGGACATATTCCAGAATTCAATCGCATCGTCGCTCGAACAGTTTCCGACATCGCTCCCAAATGAACTGGGATATGCGGCGCGTTAACGACCAAGTCGCCCGATTGCGAGAAAATCGCACAGCTGTAATCCAATCGCTCTTTGACGTTGACGCTGATCGAGGTTTTTCTCAACGCAGTTCCCATTTGATGAGCGATCGAACGGAAGCTGCCATTGAAAATTTCCAATTCGACCGGGTCTGGTCTGTCAAGATTCACTGTCTTGCTGGCATTGTCATTTAAAATTCGCGCCGTTCGCTGCATCAGAAGCTGCCGCTGTCTCAACACCACAGCCCTCCAGCCCTTGTCGATGATATTGGTGGTCCATGCATCTGAAATCAGGGCCGGGCCGTAGATTGCATCTCCGACAACAAGCTTGCGCCAATCATAGAGGCCAGCCCGACATTCAAGACCACGCGAATGCAGCTGTTGGAACTCAGTTGGATCGGCGACGCGTTCATCATACCGGTCCGTAATGGCCAAGGGCGGTTCGCCTCTACTTGTCACCATGACTCGTGCGGCGACGATCTCCAGTTCACGATCCTGTACGTACCCATACAACCTTTGATGATTGGCGGCAAACTGACTCGCGAAATCGTATTCGTTTGTGTGCCCAATCGAAATCGAGCTGTCGGTTCCGGAGTAACGCAGGTCAAGTGACCAATTTGAAACCAGGGTTTTAGCCTCGCATCCCTCCGAGATCAACGTTCTTGAAAGTTCGGTCGCGGTTTTGCTGACCCAAGTTCCAATTTGTTCAATCTCAGCTGCCGACAGGGGTTTCATGATTGGCCGCACGTCTGATGCAGTTTGGTCGGCAAGTTGGATTCCGTAGGCACTCAGAATGCTGCATTTGGGATGAACAATGATTTGATTGATTTCAAGGTTTTCGGCAACTGCACAACAGTGTTGACCCCCTGCGCCGCCGAAAGCAACCAGCAGATAGTTGCGCGGGTCGTACCCTTTGGCCAGGGAAATCTCCCGCACCGCTGACGACATGTTGTGGTTGGCAATTTGCAGATATCCGTTGGCCAGTTCGATTGCTGAACATGCAAAACCGCAAGCTGATGTCGCGATGCACATCGATTCCAATCGCGATTCAGAGGCGGATACATTCAGCGGAAATGGAAAATGCCGTCGATCAATTCGCCCCAGGAAAACGTTGACATCCGTAACGGTCAGCGGTCCTCCTCGGCCATAGCAGGCTGGTCCCGGATCGGCCCCGGCGCTCTCCGGGCCGACAGTCAAACGAGTACCATCGAAACCACAGACGGATCCTCCTCCGGCAGCCACGGTATGGATCGCCATCACCGGCGCCATGATCCTGACACCAGCCTTTTCCGTTTCGTACTCAAGTTCAAATTCGCCGTCAAACCGGCAAACGTCCGTGCTGGTTCCTCCCATATCGAAACCGATCGCGTTGTTGAATCCCGCCTGCTGGGCAATCCGGGCCGCTCCCACAACGCCTCCAGCGGGGCCCGACAGGACGGAATCTTTCCCGGAAAAACGCTCCCGTGTGGTCAAGCTGCCGGCTGAAGTCATCAACCGCAGTTTGCTGTTCTTGCCGATGGAGTTTCCAAGTTGATCCAGGTAGTCTTCAATGACCGGATTCAAATACGCGTCCAGCACTGTGGTCTCGCCGCGCGGAACCAGTTTTATTAACGGGGCCACGTCAGAGGACAATCGAACGTCACGAAATCCCAACTCCCGGGCAATACGGCCAACGATTCTCTCGTGATCCGGATATCGATATCCATGCATCAAACAGACAGCGATCGCTTCAATACCGGCGT
>JBGSXT010000081.1:0-1642 GCA_041751295.1 Mariniblastus sp. | reverse complement strand
GAAACCATAGTGGCCGGTGAATTGCGACCAGATTTGTTGCAGTCTTCTTTTGGCTGGAAGCGGTAAGTGAAAATTCTTGTTTTGGAACGAGCGGATAGTTGGCATGTCGACGATCTGCGGCGGGCGGCGGGCGACAGACACCAAATCGAAACGGCTCAATACGATCAACTTGCGGTTGCGATTGGGAGTGGATCAGAGACTTCCAGTCAACGGTCTGTATTTACGGCAGGCGCACTCAATGTTGAAACGTGCGATTGCATCTTCACCCGCGCCATGCCATTCGCCAGTCTGGAGCAGATTGTCTTCCGTATGGACTGGCTGGATCAGGTTGCTTCGCAACACGGTCTACTGGTCGTCAATCCGGCCAAGACCGTAGAAGCCAGTGTCGACAAATACCTGAGCCTCGAAAAAATCCGTGCGACGGGTATCCAGGTCCCAGCCACTCACGTCTCCCAATCGGCAACTGAGGCCCTGGAACACTTCCGACGCAATGGCGGTGACTGCGTTGTCAAACCGCTGTTCGGCAGTCGAGGTCAAAACATCGTGCGTGTCCAGGATGAACCTTCAGCGCGAAGCCTGTTCCAATCGCTGGCTGATTCCGGCAATGTGATTTACCAACAACGCTACATCGAACACGGAGACAGCGACTTGCGCCTGTTTGTCATTGGCTCCAAAGTCTTCGGTATGCAACGCTGCCGCCCAGGTCACTGGGTCACGAATATCAGTCAAGGAGCGGAAGGCCGTACGCACGAACCATCCGCTGATGAAGTAAGTTTGGCATTGAATGCCGCGAGGTCCGTTGGAGCATTGATCGCGGGCGTTGATCTTGTTTGCGATCAAACGCAGCAGCCGATTCTGGTGGAAATCAACGCCTGCCCATCGTGGAAGGCCATCAGCGAAGTCAACAACATCGACATCGCTCACGAAATCCTGTTGATGATTGAATCCGAGTTAGGAATCATGAATTGATTACGACGTTCGCCCATCCCCAAACGGGCCAAATATCACTTAGCAGGAGTTGCAGGTTTCTTTGCAGGATTTGATTTTTTTGTGCCCAACACAAGGGAAACTACCTCTGGCCTGCGCAAGCCCAGGGCGATCCAAATGACGACCCCAATGATAATTGGAAAATAAAATGGGTCGCCGACCCGAACGTGGGTCGCGGTCGCACCGCCAAGATAGGCAGTCAATAACAGGGCCGCCGGAAAACCCATTCCGGGAATCAGGAAAAGCAAGGCGATGACAATCTCGACGACTCCGATCTTCATGATCAACTCGGGCGAGTAACCTAGGTGCGCGAACAATTCGGTTTTTCCTTCCCATTCGATGAATTTTCCCATCGCACTTCCGAAAATCAGAAATGCGACCACCAGAAAACTCAATACCCAGCCGATGATTCGAAGTTTTTTTGAACCGTTCATTTCGTTTTCTTACGCTTTTCTTTTACTTCCGATTCGTTCAGGTTTTCCCGTACCCTGAACTTTACAATCCTGCTGATCAGTTGCAGCGGAATGGGCTGGTCCAATGGAAACTTGACCGAGCCTTTGCTCCCCTTGAATTCGGACAGTTCGTCTTTGAATTTCACAATCGCTGAAGGCGCAGGATAAAAACCAATGTGCTCTTTGCAGGCGGCGAAATGTAC
>JBGSXT010000080.1:0-2743 GCA_041751295.1 Mariniblastus sp. | reverse complement strand
ATTTCTGGCCGGTGATCCAGACTGACGCGCTATTGACCCGTTTGCGGTTCTGGTCGTAGACCCGTAACTGCTGCCCCGCGACGGTGGACTGGGCAATCATGGACAGCCGCCCGCGCCGGATCAATGCGCGACTGCTCTTGCCGCCGCCAATAAAGTCGAGGACGTAGACGCCCGGTCTTTTCAATTCGTCAAAAGTAAACGATCGACGTTTCCGGAGTGCCGGATCATCGTTGTACGCAAACGTCTGTTCGGAATTGGGAACCAGCCCATCGAGGTTGATGTCGGTATCAATTTCTTGACCGTGTTTGCGGTAGAAATTGAAAGCGTTGATTTCAAAGATCCTGACGATCAACTTTTCGATGTTCTTCGAAAACAGATCGATTTCGACCACGTCATCATCGCTGAAAAACTCACGGTTGGTCGGAACAAAATCGAGATCGACCCGTGAAAGCAGAGCCTGATAGTCTTCAGGTGTCAGCATTGAGGCCCAGGTTTCTGAATTCCCAAGTCCGTTGAGGATTTTGACCGTTGCAAACTGCTTTCTGAGAAATTCATCGCGAATATAGGGTCGAAACTCGTCAAAGCCATCGGCGTCCTGCAAAAACTGATGCAGATAGTCGGCAATCAAGGATTCATCGCTGAAAATCGGAATCAGCTGAATCTGGTCCTGATAATTGGCTGACAAATCGACAACATGCGACGTCGACGTGGCATCCTTAACGAGCTGTGGATTGACATAGCCGATTTCGCGGGGCAGTTTCAGGTACTCCAGGAATAATTCCCGATCGTAATTTCCACTGCGTTGATCCAGCTCCAGCCTCCGGTAAATGATACAGGCCTTCAGTGAGTTGAAAGCAGGATTCAACCGACTGGTGAATTTGTAAAGTCGCATCAGGTACTCCCGATAGGCATCACGGTCGGCGCGCCAGTCTACGTCATCGTTGGGGATCAGCTTGCCGAGATAGATGTTGACGAAATTCGAGTCGTCAATCAGCCCGGGAATCGATTCCAGACAGCCCTCAAGTTGATCGATTGTGAGCGCGGAATGAATTTGCAATGACCCAAATCCACCGCTGTCCTTTTCCCTCAGATCCTGGGTAATGACGAGAACCAGCTCCGGGAAATCCGGATAAGTGAGTCGCGACAACAGGTGACGTCGCCGACCGCTATCGAGTTTGGCAACGTCGATATTTTCAAGGCCAGTAATTCCGAAGCCGGACGTATCACCGTATCGGCGCAGAGCTGACTCCAGCAGGACGTCAGTCGCGATCAGTTTGGGATCCAGTCGGGTCGGCAGATTTCTTTCCGTCGACGGAATTTCACGCTGGTGATTGAAATTGAGCTGCAAGCGGTCCTGCAGGAACCGGTAAGTCGCATCCGGGCTCTTGTTGTATCTCAACAGCGCCTGTCGATTCCGTATGACATTAACCTGCTGCGTTTCCCCAAATCGTTTGATCCATGGAATGAGCAATTCATCCACTTTTTCCAATTGGCCACTGGTCTGATAGTGGAGTGCATGAAAGTAATAGTATTCCTCGGTTCCTGGAACGAGTTGTTTCAACACTTCGGTGCGATCTTCCGCGAGCGCGAAATCTTCGATGAAACCAATCTCCTGGCCATATGCCGACAGGCCGGCGCATACCGAAAGGGTGCAAATCAGTAAAACAATCAAGCGAGTCATTGCGTACTCCCGTCAAAATAGCAGCCGATCCCGGCAGGGGTCTGATCTTTTTCGAGTGGCTGACAGAAATGGGATGATGTTCAGAATAAATGGACGCATTCCGATGAAGTTGTGTTCCAACGAACTGCGAATATTATGATAATCGTTAAACGGCCAACCCGAACATTACGCTGTAACAAAGCCTAGCATCCAGTACAGCGGAACCGCCATGTTGCTTCGAAATTTGAGTATGACCGATCAATCAGGCTCGTTGGTTTTACAGGAATTATCGGATGGACTCCCCACGATTGCCGCCTTCGCCAGACTTTGCGGACGAGCAATCAGCGGTGAAGCCCAGCCGCTTGCGAGCCTGGCACCCGAAGCACTGGCAATCGTTTCCGCCAGCGGCGGCACCGGCCGGTTTGATATTCGTGGTGACAGGGATGCATTCGAATCGGCGGATCGATTTCTGGCTGTATGTGTTGAAATCGCGGCCGATCGTCGGCTGTTGTTTCGTGATAAGGCGAATCCGCGACAGACAATCATGTTTTTGGAAGGGTTTCGGCAACTTTGCCAAACGGGTCTGGTCATGCACCACATGTTAAAAGACTTTTCGCTGTCAACAGCGGGTTTTGAACTGTCGGACCGTCTGGATGCCGCTGATTACCGGGACTTGATTGGATTCGCAACTGAGATCGAGCATTGAATGTCCAGTTGCCGTTTCTGTTTGCTTGGTCCGTTTTTTGTACTGATCGCCGTGTCCCGACCGGTTCAATGGCTTCAGGATGCTGACCGCGAAACGATTCGGCCTGCGATTTCTATTTTGACTGACGTGTACGCTGTCCGCAATCAGCAGCAAGCATCCCGACTGGTACTCCGCGACCTGACAATCATTGAAACCGATTCGCTGAAATTTGATAACGACGGCGTCGTTGACGCGAATGGAAATTCATACGGATGGGATCAGATTCATTCCGCCGTTTTGAATGATGATCGCCAGGCAGAATTCGATCGACTGCTTCGCGAGTTGGGCATACCACAGTTCCGTGTTCGCCACCGATTGGCCAATCAGGATTGGAATTC
>JBGSXT010000079.1:0-8978 GCA_041751295.1 Mariniblastus sp. | reverse complement strand
TTGTGGGATGCGTAGGCTTTAACGCTGGAGATCAAGTAACATTGGAATTCGTCTAGATCGACCACGCCGTCTGGGACACCCGACCGACAGCCGTCTGCAGAACCGCTGAACGCCAACTGTGCAAATCGTCCGAAAATCGACGAACCGAATTCTGGTGCTGGCCAGTTCGTCTGTCCGGGATGATGCGAAAGAACCAGCACAAATTCATGTTTATCACGGATGTCCGCCGTTCGGGCCGCCATTTTTTCCAAATATATTTTTCTGACTGTTTCCGCAAATCGGTCGTGCATCAATCCCAGATTGGTTGGCAATTCCAGTTTTTGCGAGTCAATAATCAGCATCACACGGTTGCGATTGTTCCGGAGTTCCTGGAATTCACAAATATTGTCAATCAATTCGCTGATCGGAAAACGGTACAGCGGATGTTCGCCACGGTTCTCGTCATTTTCTGCGGTCGAATCGGGAACGTCTCTGTCAAACGGACTGGCATCGGCCGATAAAGCATAGGCTTCCAAACGCTGATCATTATCCCTGTCCGCAGCAATGCCGACGATACAAAGGTAGACCACGGCCAGATTCCCGTCGGGGCCGCCAAACCGGGCTGGTTTGCTGTCAGCAAAAGATTCCCAAGCGGTTTCCAGTGAAACGGTGTCGGTTGCCAGATATCGGTTGTTCGAATCGAGATTTTCAAACTGCCGTTTCAGGCCGTTTGCATAGGGAGTTGTCGATAACCAGTTTTTCGACACGCTAGCCGGTGCGACCAATGTCAAATGGGTCTTGTCGGATACGCGAATGATCAACCAGGCGAACCACGCGATCAAAAATAGGGCCAGTAGCGCAGCGGTAGCCATCCTGGCTCGCCGAAAAACCTTCGCCCAATTAACGGTGACGTCGGAACGGGTATGCCAAATGTCGGTGCGTTTTCCGACTCTCGTTTTTTGTCGATCTGGCTCGCGATTCCAGGTTTCGCGTCTGGGGGGAGTTTTCTCGCCCAAATCGCGTTTCAATGCGTCGGGCAATTTTTGCTCGGAAGACCGTTTGTCTTTTGGGCGCTTGCCTTGCCAATCTGCCATAGCCGTTCACCTGAACCCAGCAACTATAATCTCAATCAATATTCAACGCCTCAGTGGATCGTCCGTCGTCCTTGACACTTCGAAAGTGGCGTATCCCAGATAATCTTAGCGGAAACTGGCGCTTCTGGCGAATGTTTCCTGGATCAGCGAAGTTTGAGCAGGCCATTAATTGGCAATTTCCCAATGACGGGCCATTGCAGCTGATGCGTTGTTCCGTCCGGAAGAAATTAACGTAACGCAATCGCAAGAAATTGATTGTTCGATTGCGGATCGCCGTTGAAAATCCATAACGGCTGGACCCGCGATAGTCAAACTACGGAGCAGTGATAGGCTGCCGCCCATGGACCGCCGGATGGATGCAATGCCTGCACAGTCCAAACTCTATCTGGCTAACACTCCGACAAATATTCTTGAACCGGTACGCCACGGGACTGGCAGATTTGATTGTTCAGTCGGGTGAACAACGACCTGACCAACAGCGGATGTCAGGATTTGCATCACCTGTTCGAACCCGTTTTCCGCAACCACAACGACTCTTGAATTTTCCGGCAGTTCATAGGTCTTTTCAAAATTTATGTACAGCAGGCCATTTTCGATCTGTTGCAGGCGACCCATAATCAAATTCGGATTCATTTCCGGTCCAGTACTCTTGGGAGTTCTGGCAGTGGCTTTCGCTTGTGCGGTTTGCTGCCTGTGTTTCGCATTGATGATCTGCAGCAGATCTGAGTTGGTCGAACTGGTTGTTTTGACGTCCTCTGCTTTCGCATTGCTGCCTGTATTTTCTTCAGCGTCAGCGCCACCGTCATCAGACTCATCCGCATCGCCACCTTCGCCTTCGGCCTTGTCTTCCCCTTCCGTGTCTTCACCTTCGGTCTTGATCGGTTTAGGCTCGGGTTCTTCTGGAACCACAGGCAATGGTGGGCACATCGCCAAAACCGCTGCAGCTGCATTTCGAATCTCTTCCAGCGGTTCGAGCCAACAGCCAAAGTCGTCTTTGCCATAGGCGATGTCCCCCAGAATTTTTTGTATTTCCTTCGAACAGCAGGAATTTGAGTTGCAACCTCCACAACTGCTGCACCCACTCACACATTCACAATCGACGATTGGAGACTGGCAGCTGCTGCAACCCTGGCCCAGACAATACTCGCATTCCAAACCATCAAGCGGATAACCCTCGTTGCAGTATTCGGCTACGACCTGTTCGTAACTGCATTCACTGCAGCCACGACAACCCTTCGTTTTGCAATGGCATTCCCGCTCCGGTCGGCCACCACAATCTTCCCGCTTCTTGTTGAATTTCATGGCTTGTCGGTTGCATTCATCGACGGATGTGCCAATGGCTTCGATCGCAGCCAATCGAACACAGGGGTTACAGTCCTTGAGGGACTCGGCAAGCGCTTTTTCCATTTCCTTGTTGGCGTCGTAACAGCCGCACCCGATCATACCAAGGTACTTCAGCGCCTTGATTTTCTGTGGTGCCAGATCCTCCTGCTGTTTGATCGCGGCCGCCACTTTAACTGCTTCAGGCATTCCGGGTTCGAGGTTTTTCGGGTCCGCCAGTCGAAGCAGTTTCGGTTTGCGTTCCCGCCAGGGGCGATTGCCGCTGCGATTCAGTCGGTTGTCTTTAACGCGAAAAATGGATTGGGGAATTCCCAACTTTTGACCGAGTGTCGGAATTTCCGTTGGCGGGGCTGCACAACAACCCAACGAACCCAATAAAACTAGAAAGGCCAACAATGCACGGATATCTAAGCGATTCATTATTTCAACCTGAAAGAAAATGTGGGCATCGATCCAATCGGCACATCACAAAAGGAGCCTTTCAAAGTAAAAATCGGCAATTGCAGACTAACCGTTCAATAAATTACATTCCGAGCGGTATTCTTCGTTCAAATCTTCAGCTTTACTCAATCGATCCTGCGGGTTCGACTCATTATTCAACTGCGGCGGCAGAATGGGCAATTTGAAGAAGATGGCAGCATAGCCTGTGATGTTGATGGCGAGGGCAGGCAGTAAAATGCCGATTGCGCGAGGTTCGCTATTTTTCCGGTTCTTTTTCCGGTTCGTCTTTTTTATCCGGTTCCAACTTGCCGCCGATTTCCAGTGGAAGCAGAACTTCATTGATGTCAGCGTCCTTGACTTCAAATTCCAAATGTCCACGAATATCGCGGCTGGGACGCCCAGTGCTTATTCCCGAGCCCGAAACAAGATATTTTCCATTAGGAATTTTCTCGAAGCGGTAGCTGTTTTTTTGGGGAGGAGGTGAAAAACTGTACTGTTTACCTTTCTCGTCATCGATACTCTTCAGGTTGACATTGGAAATCTTGCTGCCCGGCAAGTCTTCGGGCTGATCCAGGGCGCTCTTCCAAACGACCCGTATATTCACTGTGAATTCCGTCCGTTTTTTCTTCGTTTCGGCAGCACTTCCAGCAGGCTTGGACGGGGGTTTCAGCTCCAGCTCGATGGGGCCAACGGGTTCGCCGTCAGCCGTTTTATTTCCAACCGTGTCAATCAATCTGGCAATCAGGACATTGGTTCCCAGCTTGAGTAAACCGTCGTCGACCAATTTCTGAGTCGCCAATGTAAACTCCGCCGTGGCTTGATTTCTCCGACTGTCGATCACCGGATCACCCTCATTGATTTCGCCGTTGTTGTCGGCGTCGAGCAACAGCTCAATTCGTTCGATTCCTGTCAGGTTATCGGTACCTTGAATGCGAACGGCTGCCTCCATTCCAACCGTAAGCGTCTTGATGTAATCGTCTCTGCCAAAGTCCAATTGTCCCGTCGGGGCAATATTGTCAAAGCGAAATTTCTGCGACGCCGTTTGTTGCTGGCTTAAGCCGTCGAGAATACTGGCATTCATCGCCCATTCCAACGATCCGCCATCGAAAACAAAATCATGGTCCACCACCGCAGTGGTCAAATCGAGCGTGCCTGTTTCTTCATTGACTGCCGACATCTGGAAGGACAGCTGATGTTTCGTCCGTTCCACTATTCGAAAAGGAATGTTGTCCACCTCACCGAATTCGACCTGAAAACTGGAATTACGTTCGTCTTCGTCATTGAAACTGGCCAGAAACTGGAAAGCGACTTTTTCGGGTGGCAACAAGTCGATGAATTTCAAATTCGGGAAGACTGCTTCGGCTTTTGCATCAGACGGATTTGGGATCGCCTTGATAAAGTCAAAAACGCTCTTGTTGGGTCGAATGTCGTCCATCACCTGTTTTCGTGGGCCCAGATTGTTTTCATCCAATTCATAAACAAACACCCCACTTTCGCCGTTGATGTTGACGAAAATATGGATCGGATCCGGTCGCTCGAATGCTTTGAGATTCAAATCGACACTAAAGGACCCCTCGTAATTCTGACCATTCAACTCAATTCCCTTCGGCGGATTGACGGTGATGAGCGGTTCCGCCTGACTCGTCGGCAGATTTGAATGTATCAGTATTTTGAAATTGCCTGCCATTGGAGCATCCGACTGTTTCAGTGCCAAATTGATCTTCAATCTCGCCGGATTCTGTGAAGGGTCAAACTCGGCGGTCTGATTGATTAGCGAGGAAGTATCGAAGAGGGCCAATTGAATCCAGAAATCCCGAGTCGACTCATCACCACCAAATTCGAGGTCTTTCTCGATCAATCGACACAGAAAACCATTATTCAATTCGACAGCAGCGGGCAGTTCCTGCTCCGGGGCAGCACTCTCTTTGGCGACTGGTTTTGCGCCCTCTACGGGCTCAAGCGCAGGAGCCGCAGGGGGTGCGATCAGTTTGAAAAATATCTGTTGCTGGGGATCAAGCTCGATTGAACTATTGCTGGTCGCAAATTTTTGCTGACCTGATTTGGCTCGTTGCAACGTCAAGTCTTTGACAGCCGGATGAACCTGGTTGTCATCGCCCATCGGTATTTCACCGGGAAACGTATGCGCTTTCAGGTCCGCAGGCAGGATGATCGGGTATAGCTCAACCGCGACTGATTTTCGACGACCCGAATGATTCATTAAGCCAAATTGGAATGATCGATTGCGGTTGACAAATGGTTTTAGTTCCAGAATTTTATCGGTGATTCGCGACGCATTCGATTTTGCAACCTGTTCATCGGGATCTGCGCCTTCCGACCGAATGAACAGTGAGACCTCATCGGATTCGCCAAATCGAACGCCAAAGTCCACTTTCTGTTCAGGGTCTTCAATGCGGATCAGTGGATCCTGGATTTCGGCATCCGCGAACATCAGCGAAATCTTTGGCTTTTGCTCTCCTGTCTGCGAAAAGCCCGAAACGAGCGCTCCCCCGTCCTTGGCAAGCTCAAAAATCAATGAAAACTGCTCTGCCGACAGACTTACGTCAAACGGTTCGCGGGCATCAACGACTTGACCGTCCCGCTTGACAGCGATCGCATCGGCAAGCTCCGGCGGAACTATTTTGAGCATCAGTTTTACATTTCGAGTCGATTTGTCATTGGCCGACGCAATGGAAAATACCTGTGTCAACGTTTCGACGTCGTCGAAATTGATGATGTTGCCAGCGCGTTCGGAACGTCGTATTGCCTCAACGACGATCTGCTCGACCTGGATGTCGAATTCGAAGGGACTGGCGACGAAGTCGCCATCTTTCAATTGCCTGTTAATGCTGCGAAGTTGCCGAGGGAGAAGCACGATCGAATCGAACCAGTTATGTGGATTCCTGGCGACGACTTGATCCAAACCGCTTCTAATACTCTTGCCAAAACCATCTTCGGCGTTCTGGCTTTCCCCACCGTTGGCGTTTTCGTCAGGCCCGCCAAACATCTCAAGCAATAACCCGGATACTCGATCCTCCCAACCACTTTCGATGTTTGAAGGCAGTTCGGAAATAGACAACGGAGCCAGTTTTTGATCGGAGATCGCAAAATAATGTCGAAGAATATCAGCTCGGTCCTCGTTCGATTTTTTGTGTCGCAGCGCGGAAACTGCATGGTCCGTAAACCAGGGTGTCTGGGGCCAGGAAATGGGTGCCAGTTTCAGCGCGTCCTGCCGATTCGTCGCACGCATTTTTTGGAAGATGGCTTCGATGCTGTTTCTGGCAAGTAATCCAAATTCGTCCTGCTTCGACGGGTATCCAAAAAATGACGTCAACCCCAACACCGGCGACTCCAACAAACCAGCCAAAAAGTATTCCGCAGAAAAATCCGGACTGTCGGCCGCCTGAATGCGATTCAATTCTGCTCGCCAAAGTTCCAACACTCTGTTCTCAAGTGGAGTCAGCTGACTGATCGCATTTTCCCGTGCGACGGCCGACGTATTCAAACCGGTTTCGAGATCCTGAAACTGTGTGGTGCTGAACAGTTGCCGGTGATTCCCGATGGCAATCAACAGAGCCTGGATATCGTCTTTCAGATCCAGGTCATCGTATATGGATGCCCGCTCAAACCATTCGGCGTAATAGCGCGACCGAAAGGCCATGTCACGGTAAGTCAGTGTGGAATCCACAATCCTGGCGGATGCTGTTCCTTCAACGCCTTTCAAAACTGCGCTGTTGTCGGCAAGGAATTTGTTCCACGCTCGGGCAAGTCGTTCAAATTCGTTTGAACTCTGGTCACCGGCTGTTTTTGCGGGCCGTCGATCTCTCATCACGGCTGCCAACTCACCCAATCGCGCGATATCCTGATCTGTGAGCAATTCGTTTTCAAGCGTATCAACGCCACGTCGTCGTTGGCGCTCAAGGGCAATCAGGCGTTCATTGATGCCATACCAGATATTGGGAGCAAAATCGACTGGCGAAAACCTGTGATGGCGTCCCTGCAATTCGTCGCGAAGCCGCCAAGTCTGGGCCAATTTCGAAGCCTCAGGATTTTCTACCAATACCTTGGCAGCCGAATCCTCCGGTTTGCTGCCAGAATCGGCGACCTTTGAATCCTCAGCGGCGGCAGCAGCCGTCACTTCTTTCCCACCCGAATCCTCAAGATTTGATTCAGTGTCTGTTTCACTGGTTGTGTAGATTTGTGATGCCAACATGATTTCGTTTTCCAAACCCAACGAGTCATCACCCGGGTCGAACACGATCCCGTACTGTCCCCGCAGCAGAAGTGGGGTTTGAGCATTTTCGCCTGTTACCAACGTGTAAGTAACGCAGCGGCGATGGATTTCCCGATATAAATCGCCAACGCTGATGGATGAGTCATCGCGACTTTGTAATTCGGAAAACGCATCGAACACAGCCTTTCCAAAATAGGAACCGTCACCAGTTTCACAGATCTGGGAATTTTGAAACATTCCGTGAGAGCAAATGACCCACAGGTTCCTGTCCGTGATCTGCTCTTTCATCACGTTGTGCAACGCCAACGGAAACGCATTGGTTACGATGCCCTGCGGCAAGTCGGCATGAATTTGTCCGGCATCCAACAGGACCAGTTTTTGACCGCCTCCGATGCCGGCAATATCCTGTAACAAGGGCTCGAGTTCCCGTTTCGGGTCGCTCGAATCATCGCCAGTCATCAAGTACGGCGTTTTGCCTGCTGCATCGGAAACACCGTGGGCCGCAAGGTAGATGACGGAAAAATCACGCGATTGAATTTGGTTCAACAGGATTTGTGGCTTGAAATTGTCCGTCAACAAATCTGTGTGGGATTGAAAAACCCTGTCGCGAAAACTTGAATCCGCGCCTCCCGAGGTCCCGTCAGTTACTTCGTTAGGGTCAGTAAACAGCTGGGCAAGCCGGTCGACATCTTTCTCGATGTATCGCGCCTGAACATCGAATGGACCGTAGTCATCGAAATGAAAACTTCGAACAAAAAGGCGGGGTGCGGTCGGAAACTGAAGGTAGACGAAGGTCCCGATTCCGGCCGCAGACAGTAGCAGCAGAAATACGCCGTAACCCAGTCGGCTCCCTTTCGAACCTTTCGGGACCTCCCGCGACATTTGCCAGCTTTGTTGTTTCGACATCGAAGAACACCTTTCTCAAATGAAGTGAAACAGGTTTTGGATACCCGACTTGCCGAATTTGAAACGAACCTTCAATGATGCGATCATCAATATACCGCAATTTCAAGCGAGTCTCCATTCAACCCAGACTTGAGACGTTCTTTCGCGGGAACAAAAAACAAGGCTACGTGCAACAGGGTGTCCAGAGCGGTCATCTAAATGTCAACTACGCCAAGCAGCAGTTCATCTCGAAAGTGATCGAGTCATTGAAGTCCGGTTTCCCATCCGCAACCGATGAGGGAGGATTTCAGGATGGGCGCTTCGACTCGTTTCACCACTTCTTCGTAAGCCGGGCGTTCGCAGCCGGAATTCCTGAATGTGATATCAAGGATGGGGTGGAACATTCCTACAGCAAGGTCATGGAAATGCTTGATAGAAAGCGCCCTTGGTATGCGTGTTGAGATTTTCGCACACGACAATCACGCGATCCCAATCGGCATTCCAGTAGGCAGGCCATCTCGATGGCCCAGTCCGAGCCAGCAGTCGCAACTTCCGGACAGCAAACCCTTTGGGCGGCGTACCCAGCTGGCCCCAAGTAAAAGTCGACAGCGTCGAGGGTAACGGCGGCCTGTCTAGATGCCCGACGTTTTTCGTACTTGGACAGGGATTTTGAAGATCTTGGCATGTGTGCTGGTCCCGTTTCGTGGCCAAAACGGTATGAGCCGTTTTGCGCCGTTGAATAACGGGTCGCACTGCCGACCCTCGGCACGTAGGTGTATCGCTACTTCGACCTTGAATTTCCAGTGTTTCGTAGAAAGTGCGGGAGAGAGGACTTGAACCTCCACGGGGTTTCCCCCACTAGAACCTGAATCTGACAATGCGTTGTTGGGCTAATATTGTGTTTGGCTTTGATTTGTCCGTTTTTCCACGCGTTTTCTTTCAATTTACGCCAAAGTTGCAAGGTTAGTCAAGCGTTCAAATTGGGCTCGTATTGCCAACATTGTTCC
>JBGSXT010000078.1:0-2872 GCA_041751295.1 Mariniblastus sp. | reverse complement strand
CGGCGGCGCGGACAGCAGTTCGATCATTTCCATTGCCCGTTTCAGCTGTTCGCGCTGCTCCGGTGTTTGTTCCTTATCGTCGTCCGGCAGGGGAGGCCGTTTGGGTTTTTGATATGGCAATCCGTAGAGTCGTGTGTGAATGGTCAACTGATTTCCGTCACTCTGACGAACTGTCAGCGTCGCAGGCCAGTCTTCGGGTAACGTGCAGATCAGGTTCGTGAACTGATTGGCGGTTTCGATTTTTTCCCCTTCGAACTCCAACAGTTCATCGCCAGGCCGAACACCCAAGCGATACAGTTTCGCGTCTTCGTACAGGTTGGCGCAGACCACTTTCCCGTTGCGATCTTCAAAACTGGCGTCCAGAGTGCCATGTTCGACCAGCTTGGTAGCCAGTAAATCCGGGATGAAGTTCCGAATCTGATTCGCAGAAATCGCATAACCCAGTCCCACATTGACCCGCCCCCGTTCTTCGAAACTGCCCCGTCCATTGATGCCGATCACTTGACCCTCGAGGTTAAACAGCGGGCCACCGGAATTGCCAGGATTGATGGAGCTGTCGGTTTGAATGCAGTTGCCATAAACCAGTTGATTCTGGCCGGCTCCCGGTTGATATCGCTTGACGCCACTGACGATTCCCAGCGTAACTGTTGGCGATTGATCTTCGGTCAATACGAATGGATTGCCCATCACCAACGCCCAATCGCCAACCTGGACACGGTCGGAGTCACCAAGGGGTGTGAATGGGAATTCCTGTTTACCTTCCAGCTGGATGAGGGCCACGTCACCGCCTGGATCGGTCCCGATCAATTTCCAGGGATACAATTTGCCGTCGGCCAATCCGCCCCAGCCGCTGGTCCCCGCCCCGATGATGACGTGATGATTGGTCAGTCCGATGCCCGATGGGTCGATGATGACCCCGGATCCTCCCCCCTCGCGCTGTTCGCCATAAATCGCAATCACACTGCCGACGACTTTTTCGATCGCGAGAACACGCTGCTGTTCCAGTTGTTGAACGAGTTCGAGTTGGTCCGGCGACAGGGGTTCGTCGTCATTGGCCAAGACGGTACTGCCGGAAAACCATTCCAGCAAGCAAAGGATCATCATGGCGATGCGTACCAGATTCAACATGAGCTGCGATCCGTTGATGGGTTTAATCCGTTTTGGTGAATCGCGCATCGGCCCAGTTGGCGTGATCGGCCAAATCAAAGTTTTCGCCTGGCCGGACGATCAGCGCGACTTCGTTGATATCGGTAATGTCGACGACGATAGGCTCCGGATCGTCAGTTGCCCGAACCTGTTTGGCCCACAACTGGATCCCATCTCCTTCAACGACCATTTCGCAATCGCCATGCCCATCGGTTTCGATATCAATGCCGACGACCGATCGAAAATGGCTGAATTTTTTGGCGGTGGAAAAGACCAGCGCTGTGAAGGACCGGGTTCCAATCCCCTTTTCGAATTCGTGAATCCTGTTGTCGGAATTGAATTTCAGTCGAATCGGATTCCCCAGCAAACTGCGATCGCGCTGCCACGGTCGGGCCGCCGCAAACTGCGATTGCTGCTCGACACGAATCGGGTCCAGATCGGAAAGCCAGGCAATTCGATCCGAGTCCACGACAATTGTGGCGACGAGTTCCGCCGGGATGTTCAATTCGTGGTTTCCGGATAAAGCCACCCGCAATCCATGATCCTGATATTGCCGGATCGCTCCCGCGATCGTTGATCCGTCAACCAGGTTGATCGTTGCCTGCGTGCCGATCGGTTCAGCAATATCGATCACCGCTGGCACAATCGCCTGGACTTTATCCAGTGAAATTTTTCGGGACTCGCCATCGTAGAAAATGTTGACATGGGTTCTGTCGACCGATTCAATCAAACCGCGCACGAGCCGCGCGCCGCCGCTGGTGAGCACGATCACGGAATCTTCACCAGCCGATGGCTCGGCGATCGGTGCGTCGATGGAAGGACCATCTTTCCAAACGATTGCCCGAACTGCTTCCAACGCCAATTCCCAGGCATTGTCGCCAGCTTTGAATTGAACCCGTTCGTTTTCTATGCGGACCAGAGAAAACGGGATCTGACCTTCCGGCCGGAGATGAACGGTTCCGTTCAATGGTTGCGCCTGGATTGGTTTCCCGGTGTTGAGATCAACAATCTGGTCCAGCTGGATGTCGGAAACCATTGCGCTGCCGGTGATTTCACCCCGTTCGTCGATTGCGTCAATCGTAGCCCTGATCGATGAGCCGTTAACCAGTCGCAACCGGACATTCTCAAGATGGTCGGTTCCGGCCGGTTCCGATTCCACCAGCGCAACCGCTGCACTGGCAATCAGCAGAATGACATGACGATGCAGCATGAGAGCCTATCGGGACGATTTGATTTCAGATTGATGAGCGTTAATGCAGTCGCACGACTACTTGTTTGCATCCCCGTTGGCGGCTTCATAATAGCGTTCAACGATATCGCGATAGCGGGCCGGCAATTTGTCTTTGATCGCGTTATTGGCCGGGTCACGACTGCGATCCCGCAGGCGGCTCCACGGACTTGCCGGTCCATCGTCATAGGATTTTTCGACCACTTCTCCGTTCGGATTGTTGCTTTGGCCACCTGTCTGACTCTTGCTTTGCTGTTTGTCCTTGCTGGCCTGTTGTTGTTGCTGCTGTTCCTGTTTCGTATTCTTCTGGTCTTTACTGCTGCTGCTGGCCTCCTTTTTCTCCTGCTCCTTGATCAGCTTGGCCAGCATGTTGACGATTTTTTCCTGCTGCTTCTGGGTGTCTTCACCCGGCATGATCTGTGAAAGTCGTCGGCGGGAAAAATCCATGCGTTGGTAAACATCTCCCATCTGCCCCTCCTCAATCGATTGCAATTGCTG
>JBGSXT010000077.1:0-4748 GCA_041751295.1 Mariniblastus sp. | reverse complement strand
TCAGCGTGCATTCATCAAGTTTTTTGGCTCACGGAACGGAGCCGAGGAACATTTGCCCAGTCAGCCATTAAATCCCCCGAACCCATGTATTCGCGGCAGACAAAACTGAAACAAAAGGCCAATGCTAACGTTTTTATTCAGCCGCATTCCATTGAATTTCTGAAATTCTGAAATTCTGATTTATTAACGATTTCTTCAAAAAGCTGTGCCCTATTACGGTCCAATTTGCGGGAAGTGCAAAATGAATCAGAGGCAATTCTGTTTCGACGGACAAAACAGCCCGACGACGCCTGCAACGCCAAATCACTTCGCGGTCGCGGAGCACTTACGCCGCAAACGAGTAAGTCCCGATGCTTCGCTCGAATCTCTTGAGCGCTTTGTCAAAACCCAGGAATTCCCGTTTATGCGCTAGTTGCTTTCGAAACCAGGAATTCACAAGCAACTGAATGCTCATTTCCAGCAAATTTGTCGGCGCCTCCGCAACCGGCTGGGCAATTCGCAGAATCTGCTTGCGGGCTGAAATGACCTGCTGCGCGCTTTGCATTTCCAAGATGGTCGCACAGATTCGGCCACCGCGGTGCAAATCAGCCAGTCATGAACGAAGAGACGCGGCGAGTCGAAATCACGTCGCAGAACCATGGATTCGCGGTCGCCGATGAAGGTCTGCCAGAAGAGTTGGTGGTTTCGCATCGCAATCTCAATGACAACACGATCGCTGGACTGCGGCACTGCCCATATCCCGCATTCAGCGTCCAGTATCATCCTGAAGCGTCCGCCGGTCCCCATGACAGTCAGTATCTATTTAACCTGTTCCGCGACATGATCGGCCATAGCGCCACGCTGCGGGCGAATGCAATCCCTTGAAGCCTGGGCAATTTGGGTGCCAACCGTTGGGCCAACTGGTACGAATCAACTAAAAATTGATGTAACGGGAATTTCGAGATTGCAGTGGCCACAAATGGTCAGGCGGATCACTTCTGAAAATTCCATTTCCGCAAATTGCCCTGCATCCAATCGCAAAACGGTCAGCTGATTCTCAACGGGATCGATCATCAAATAATAAGGGACGCATTGTTCCTGATACATAGTCCGTTTGAAGTTTAGATCTCGTTCACGCGTCGATTCTGAAAAAATCTCGACCACGATTTCCGGTCGCGTTTCAAGGTGACGATCAGGCGCGTCACCACAAACGACGATGACATCCGGCCTCACGACGGTATCCGCAGCAATAATCCAGTCCAGCTCGACTAGTGCAGTCGCCTGGCAACCGCTTGCCTCAATAGCGCGTTTGAGTGCGGAGCCTGCGCACAGCAGCACTTTAGCATGTCGGCCAAATGGACTGGGAGACATGGATACGGGGAATCCCTGCCAAAGTTCCCAGTCGCCTTGCCAACGACTGTAGTCTTCGATTGTGTATCGCGGTATGTATTTTTCGGCGGTGCTCATGAATTGATTCTAAATGGCTCTCAGCAGCAAGTCAAAACAAAGTCTGCGAGTTGAGCGACGCTAAGCCGCAATGCAGGCCTGGGACGTGCGCCGTTCGCAATCTCTGATGGCTGCGTCGAAACCCAGCAATTCCTGTTTGTGCGCCGAATCATGTCGGAACCAAGAAACCACGATCAACTGTAAACTCATTTCCAGCAAATTCGTCGGAGAATCTGCTGCCCGGCCGGCGATTTGAACGATTAATTTCCGCGCGGAGGTGGCCTGATCGGCGTTTTCCGGCGCAAGCATTGTGGCACCGATTCGGCCACCACGCAGCACCATCCATGCTGTACGGTTGCGGCGAGCCGGAATCGGAAGTATTCCGCTCAGGTGTTTGTCGGCCATGCGCAGCGTCTGCAGTCGGCGATCAAGCCACGACAGATGTTCCCAGCAGTCGCGATGGATGGCGGCGGTTTCGAATGCCTCGCGCCGGGCCGCTTCTTTCATCCTGTTTTCGATAGCATCCAAAGTCGATTGACTGTTGCCATCCAGAAAACAGAGCATTTCGTCGACCTGTCGCCGGTAATCTTTCAGACTGCACAAACTGGCGCAGGGACCTGGGCAAGTCCCAATTTCGTGACGGATGCACTTGGCCGTAGCCGGATCGTCAAACAGCAAACGCTGGCTGGTGAACTGGAATCTGGTTTTGTCTGGACAATCACGCAATCGGAAGACCTGATTCAACCGAATAATCGCCTGCTGCAGACGATTGGTTCCGGAGATCGGTCCGAATACGTGTGAATATTTTCCGGTTAATCGGCGAACCAGCCGGGCGTTGGGTGCCGGCGAACCGCCAATACACAAAAATGCCGGTTGCATCCGAGTTGGTTGACCCATCGAATTGTATTCTGGTCGCCAACGATGAATCAGTTCCTGTTCACGTATCAGCGCGAGCAATTCGTGACTGATCGGTTCCCAGACAATGAACTCGCTGTGCTGGCGGATGCGATCCATCCGATTGTCGGAAGGTTTTTTTGCAAAGTAGCTGAGCAGCCGCTTGCGAAGGGATTTTGATTTGCCAACGTAGATCAATCGCCGATTGGAATCCAGCCAGCCATAAACCCCGGGAACCAATGGACTGTTTTGCCTCAGCAATTTGCGGGCGTCGAGGCGATCGTTGGGAAATTGCACGCCTCGCAGTCTGCCTCGCATCTGTTGGACCAACATGGATGGTCCAAACCCGTCAAATCCAGTCGGTTTTCCCAGCAATGTAACTGCCATCGGCTCCCTCCAACACGGATTCTGACAGTATCTGGGGCAGTTGAACAGTTGGATGACCGAAAATTCCGCAATGCCAGCAAGTTTCATGTTGGGGTCTGGGAAGTAGGTCTGGCAATCGATAGAAATGAGTTAAGACTGCACGGTTTTGCCGTTGGTGAGGTCAATCGATTGGCGTACCGGAATTTTTTAAGGATTTTGTATTTGACTGGACGATAATAAGGAAACCCAAGCCGGGAGGGCGGGACATGGATTGTCCCGTGTCAGGATAGAAGTCATGGCATGACGACGGAGCGACATGCTATGGCTTTTTTTATGCGCGAATTCAAAAACTTTTTTAGCGCAATATGGCCAGGCCGAGAAGCGATTCCTGCTGGCCCGATTGGCAGGCCGGCGATGGAATGCGATGCTTTGTCGACTGACTTCATCATTGACTTCCGCACGCTGATCTACTTTGCGCCATTCCGAGTCCAAGTCGTTTTATATCGGCACAGCCCTGTTCGTTCTGACCGGATTTGGCTTGGGAATTTTTTCGGACCGATGGCTGGATATTTCCTGGAGACTATCACTGCCTATGGCAATCGGTTCGCTGATGCTGTGGAGCCTGTTTTGGTGGCGAAGGACAGCGTCTGAGTCGGACGTTGGACGGCAAGAACTGATTGGAGTCTGTCTGCTGGCCACCGCAATTTTTTTTACAGGCTCGCTTTGGCATCACGGACGTTGGAATTGGTTTTCGCCTTTCGACTTGAAAACGTTGGCTGGAACAGACGTTCAGCTAGTCTGTTTGCGAGCGCGAATTTTGGGAGAAGCACGGCATGCCGCCATGTCTGTTGACGAGCGGTTTGACCCGATGCCCAAAGAAGATCGAACGATTTTCATGATCGAGCCTACCGAGGTCCGCAATGAAGGGAACTGGGAGATGGTCCGCGGACGGGCGAGTTTAATTGTTCACGGACAGGTTAATCATGTTACCTTCGGTGACCATGTCATGATTTTTGGCAGGCTTGCCCCGATCCTACCGCCAACGTCGCCCGGTCAATTTGATTTCCAGAACTACTACCGCGCGCAAGAGCAGCTGACCCGGGTGCATGCACTGTTTGGTGAGGCGGTGGTCGTTGAAAAACGCGCGCCGACGCGATCGAATGCTGCCGTTCGGTCCATGCTTCGAAGCCGACTGGACGAGTTGTTATGGCAATACGTGGATGCGGAAAATGCCGGATTTGCGTCGGCGATCCTGTTGGGAAATCGCGAACAAATGACACCTCAGCAACGCGATGCGTTCAATGCGACAGGAACAGCCCACCTATTGGCGATTTCCGGATTGCACGTTGGCATTCTGGCGAGCCTGTTTCTGTTCCTCTATCGGATTGGATTGTTGAGTCGGCGATGGGCCTTGTTGAGTACGATTTTGTTTGTAATTTTTTATACGTGGCTGGTCGAATTTCGCCCACCGGTGACACGAGCCGCAATCTTGTTGTCGCTGTTTTGCTATGGTCGGCTCATTGGACGTAGCGGATTGGAGTTCAGTTTGTTGGCCGTCGCCGGGATACTGGTGCTGGTCATCAACCCGGCCGATCTGTTCGCGCTGGGAGCCCAACTTTCCTTTTTGGCCATTGCGACGCTGGTTACGTTCAAAGACTGGATATTTCCAACACCCTCCAATGATCCGATCGATCGACTGATTCGGAACACCAGGCCGTGGCAGGTGCGGCAGTTGCGCCGGTTTGGTCAGGGATGCAAACAGGCAGTCCTGGTCAGCGCCCTGATCTGGCTGATCGGCTTGCCGCTGGTCGCGTTGAATTACCATTTAGTAACGCCCATCGCTTTGGTGGTGAATCCATTGGTCTTGATTCCGATCGGATTGGCGCTGTTTGCGGGCATGTGCGTTTGCCTGTTTGGGTTCTGGTTGCCGCCCGTTGCAAACCTGTCTGGACAGGCAAGTTCGACCTGTCTGCAAATTTCTACCGACCTCATCGAGTTTGCTGAATCGATTTCGTGGGGCCATTGGTGGACGGCCGGGCCGACACCGGGCAGCGTCGCCGTCT
>JBGSXT010000076.1:0-3621 GCA_041751295.1 Mariniblastus sp. | reverse complement strand
TGGCGGCCGGCCAAACATCCCGCCAACACACTTTCGCTTTGGGGATCAGCCAGAATAATAGAAACAAAATTGGCGGCATTAGTAAAAATGAAACGCTGCGATCTGCGACGGCCAACCAGGTTTTCAAACCGGGCTGAACTTCAGTAAACTGGTTCGAGATGGTCGCGACGACCGTGCTGATCGCCAATGTAGTCATCAGCAGCAATCCTGTGACGAAAACCATCAGAATTCCTGCCAGGTGCACTTTGACCGTCATCCAGATTCCCCGCCGATCCTGAATGGGCACACCCCAAATATTATCGAAGGTTTCCTGAAGCTGTGAAAAAACTCCGGAAGCACCATACATCAGGATGGACACGCTGATCACGCCAGCAAGAAAACCGGATTTGGGACTGGATGGTCTTGCGATCAGCTCGGCCACGGTTTCGGCGATATCTGCCGACGTAAAAAGTTGGACGTTTTCAACGATTTCCTGTTGAGCAAATCGATCGCTGAAAAACACACCGGCAATGGCAATCGCGATAATCAGCAGGGGTGCGAGACCCAACATCGTAAAGTACGTCATCGCAGCGGACATTTGGGACGCACTTGCAGCGCTCCAGATGTTGAACGAAGACCAAACCAATTTGCAGATTCGGGACATCATAATCGTGCCATGACAACAAAAAACCCCGGAAAGTCGATAACATTCCGGGGTTAAACATCAAATGATTGACCCCTACGGGACTCGAACCCGTGTTACCGGCGTGAAAGGCCAGTGTCCTAGACCGCTAGACGAAGGGGCCGTCTGTAAGTGGCGATCGCCCGCAATTCGATGTGAGCAGGCAAAGGGCTTGCTTCCCCGCAGATTCCTGTCACAAATCTGGCGCTCGCTGTTCAATTTGCGAGCCCATAGGTTAGTCTGGCGTTTACTTTTTCGTCAATAGCCAATTGGGCAACGGCTATCGTCGGCTCGCTTTAACAATCGCGCCCGACCGGCGAAAGTTGACTGAAGGCATCCTTTGCCGTTTGATTGTTCTAAGTAAAACCAGACCAAAAGTATCGCGATTACTCGGCGGACTCGTGTGAACTTGTGTGTTTATTCGACAAGTCACCGTTTTCTGATCGCTTGATCGCGTCATAGACTTCGCGACGATGCACCGGAACTTCCTTGGGAGCTTCAATTCCGAGTCGCACTTTATCGCCACGAATTTCCACTACGACGACTGTTATGTCGTCATTGATTACGATACTCTCGTTTTTCTTTCTGGATAGAACTAGCATTTTTGACATTCCTTTGAGCAATGGCCGACTGGCGGCCGTGATCGAGGCTCCTGAATTTTCAATTAAAGGGGGTTGACAACGGAAAAACAGCTATCCTCACAGTGTAATCTACGCCCGAATAACCGATAGTCAATGAAATCCGCAGCACAATAAAGCGTTTTTCTGTCGAAAGTAGATTAATTCGCGGCACGATTGCTTTAATTGACGTATTTTAACAGGAATTTTCGGTTGATTTTCGGCCCAGCATACCCATTGTTTTTTTCAATCATACCAACTTGACATTATCGGACACTTTTCGCTGAAGGACCATTCAGGCCGAAAACCGCCCAAAACCAGCGTTTGGAGGATTTGCCGATACAAATGGACGCGACCGGACCCTAAAAAAATGCAGTCTGAATGAATCTGTTCGATACCCACGCCCATTTGAATGACGAACAGCTTTCCGGGCGGGAATCAGAAATTATCGAAACGTCACTCGATGCTGGCGTGACCGCGATCACAGCGATCGGGACGGACCTGATATCCAGCAGCCAGTGTTTGGAAATCGCCAACAGGCAAACGTCAGTCTACGCGTCGGCCGGGATTCACCCCAACAGCTGCCATTTGGCCAGCGTTTCCGAATGGCATGGGATTCAACAGCTGGCGAAAGATCCAAGAGTTGTGGCGATCGGCGAAACCGGATTGGATTGCTATTGGGACGATTGTCCATTGACGATCCAACGGGAATGGTTCGTCAGACATTTCGAACTGTCCTTCGAAACGGGCAAGCCGCTGGTTGTTCACATGCGCGATTCGGAAAAGGAGATTCTGAATATTTTCAAAGAACATCACCGGGCAGGGAGCGTTCACGGCATCATGCACTCATTTACCGGTTCCTGGGAAACAGCGAAACGCTGTTTGGACTATGGAATGTATATCAGTTTCGCCGGGATGGTGACCTTCAAGAGCGCCGGTCCGTTGCGCGAGATCGCCAGAAAAATTCCGCTTGACCGAATACTGATTGAAACCGACTCGCCCTACCTCACGCCTCATCCGCATCGTGACGTACGACCGAACGAGCCAAAGATGATCATTCATACTGCCCGTTGTCTGGCCGAAGTCTGCGGTGTCGCATTCGAGGAGTTCGCGGCAACGACAAGCCAAAACGCTAAACAGGTTTTTGGGATCAGCTGCTGATTCGACGTTTCAGCATTTGACTTGTGGCGCGAATGAGCATCGCGCTCTCGCCACGGATTGTAATTCAATCATGCGCCTGGGGTCTGGCAATCGGAATCTTGAACTGGCAGGGAATGACCTGCCGTCCAGCAAGTGCCTCAAAAGTGATTCTGGCCTCAGCAAATCCTTCGTCGCAGTTGTCCGGGGCTCGCACCGAGCCATGATACAAAGCGCCTCAGCAAAGCTCATCAAGAGTAAAACGCTCGGCCGGAACCCTGGTCGAATTCGTGAACGGAAAAAGTATTTCGACAACGGGAACTTTCATTTCCGACGTTGGGTTCGAGGGATGTTCGAGTGCCGCTTTTGTATCCAGTGAGATCTTAGCCCGGGCGTCCGGATGGATGGTAATCACTTCCACTCGGACTTCAGCCGATTCACCACCCGCCATGAGTTGAGCGGGCACTCCGTTTTCTGGCACACGCAATTGCAGAATGCTATCGACCTGCAGCGTCGCAGCATCTTGAATTTGTTCGGACATTTCTACCAGGCCAGTTTGCCTGAATTGGGCCGTGCCACGGATATCAGCATCAAAAAACAGTTTTTGCCGTAATTGGTCGCTTAAAGCATCCGGTGCCAATTGGAGTCCGACCGAAATGTTCTGATAAGATGTCTTTCCGTCCGCCGCAGTGATTTCGAATGGCAGATCGACCCTGCTCTGCCCTAAATACTCTTCCGGTTGAACTCCATCGTCCGGGTTGCGATCCAAGTATAAACTCGCCCCTTTGGCAACAAACCAAACGGACTGGCTATGATTCGACCCGAATGTGACGCGGGCGAAAAGGGGTCTCGGTAACAAGCCAAACCTATAAACCGCCATAGTTCCAACGACGACCAGCAAAGCCGTAAAAATAAGGAACCGTCGGGTTGGCATGCGTCTCATAGGCGGGATTATTGTAGCATGGACGTTGAAAGTCAATTGTTGTGTGTTTTAATGTCGGCGAAACATCGGATTTGTGAGACGACGTACGTTCGGTCATTTGCCGCAACTTTTTGCCACCATAAATTATCCGGGAATTCGTTTGGAAAGAGGAGTACCGCGATGGCGTTGTTGATCAGGGGGGGAAGGATCGTCACTGCGACTGATGATTTTGTTGCCGACATACAGATTAAAGACGAAACGATCACAGCGATCGGCAACAACTT
>JBGSXT010000075.1:0-2279 GCA_041751295.1 Mariniblastus sp. | reverse complement strand
ATGGTGTAGCCAAAGACATGTTGCATCGCGTGCTCCCGGGCAATGAATCGTCCCGATTTGCCAATCACGACCACCAACTCTGCTTCGAAATCGACTTGTTGGCTGATAGGCGGCAGCACGATATTGTCATTCGGACCAATGATGGACGAGGCAAATTTGCTAAAAATTATCGGTAATTCGGGCGTTTCCCCACCCATCTCGCGGGCGTGTTCCGCATAATTCTTGCCAATGCAAATGACTTTTTCGACTGCGCTGAGCGGACGACGAAATATCAGCTGCCCGGCATCGACGACAGACCCTTGTCCTTCGAAATTTTCAGCGATCAGCGTGCTCCAATTTCTGATCGTGGCATCCACGCTTGTGAGCCATTGTTGGTTCCCGTGAGGGATCAGTCGACGCCAACTGTCCGGATCCTCGGCGACGGCGACGAAGCTTTTGTTCTCAAATTCGACGGATGCAAGTTTCATAAATGGCTGTTGGTCGCTGGAGGCAGGCGGAAGTTGTGAATTGATCCTTTGGGTTCGATCTGAAAGATCGTGGCGTTGAACATTGTTGCGCGCTTGCCAATGTATGACCGGTCGGGCCTATTCAAAATTGCAATGTCAATTGCGAACTCTGATTCCGCAACTGGCATAACCGTTATAATTGCACCGCGTGTTTCAGTGTTGTTTGCTGACAAAATTGCGACGACCCAGATAAATTCCGTCCATAACGTAGATTTCAGCAGGGTCCTGGGCATTGAGCGAGTGGACCCAGATTCACTCTTGACGAAAGTTGACCATGTTTACCATCCCGGACAAAGAGAAGCCATCTCCACCAGATCGAGTGGAGGCCATCGATGACAGGATTTCCGAATTGAAGGAACTCCTTGACAGTTCGAAAAACATCGGGGAGTTCAACCAAATGTCCGATGTGGAAATTCAATATCGAAACTGTTTGATGGAGAATATTCGCGAAGGTGTTATTTTCGTGGACTCGGATCGGAAAATCACCTGTTGGAATCGGGGCGCGGAATTGATCTCAGGTTTGACAGCGACCAGCATGTTCGGAACGCAATTGCGCCCGGAGCTGTTGGGGTTGACGGAATCGGGCGGCGTCAAAGTCAAGGAAAATGACTGCCCGGTCTCCGCGTGTATGGAATCCCAGAAGAAAACGGTTCACGAATTCGGATTGGTTGGTCGAAGTGGCCGTGAGGTGCGGATCGAATTGACTGTAATCCCTGTTACTCGTAACCGGAAATCGCTGGGTGCAGTTGTGATCCTGCTCGATCTTTCGGCCAATGCCGATTTGAAGCAACAACTTTCCGATCTCTATAACGCAAGCGTCCTGGATCCGCTGACACATGTGGCCAATCGGGCAGAATTTGAACGACACTTGCGCGAATACGTTACCAGCCATCGGGCAACTGAGTCGAAGTGTTGCATCATTGTCTGCGACATCGACTATTTTAAACATGTCAACGATACCTACGGCCACCACATTGGCGATCAGGCACTGGTCGCGTTTGCCCAGGCATTGAAGTCATTCGTTCGGTCTCGCGATGTTGTGGCCCGCTACGGTGGCGAAGAATTCGTGATTCTATGTGCCAATTGCGATCTGGATTCGGCGGTTGAACGGGCAGAACAGATACGGATGAGTTTGAATCGAACGCCGCAACAGATGTTGAACGGCAAAACCATCTCTGCCAGTTTCGGCGTATCCGAACTGCGGGCCGGGGAGGACATCACCGATTTTTTCATTCGCGCCGACAAAGCTCTTTACAGTGCCAAACAACAGGGACGCAACCGGGTCGAACGCGCCAGCGCAGTGCCCGATTCTGCGGAAACGATCGAAACGAACTTTGAAAAGAGTCCGGCAACAGGCGTTTGTTGGCGCAAACGTCCAGCCGGTTTCCTGTATTCAGAAGAATTCCAAACGACCACGCCAACTTCGTTGCTGGCCAGTAAAGTGTTGGGCTTTATTTCCGAGACCAGGGCAATGATTCGTGAATATGGCGACAACTATTCGTCCTTGACCGTACTTGCCGTTGATCCCGCAAACCGCTCGCGCAAAACACATTTCCAGGTGGATGTCGATATTTTCCAATCGGCCCCGTCGGAAGAGGGGTCGCCGGTTAATTTTCTTCGGATCACGATTTTCCCGCCAAGGCCTCGGTTATTTCGCCGTATCCACCTGGATTTACATAAGCGCATTGTGATCGAAATGCGTCGCTATTTGATGTTGAGCGACGAAACGGCCTGCGTCAAGCTGAATCCAGCGGCCACGAAATCCGGTCGAAA
>JBGSXT010000074.1:0-3770 GCA_041751295.1 Mariniblastus sp. | reverse complement strand
GTCTGCAGCAATTTGTCCGCCGTACCGCTCAGGCTGATCGCGTATTCCGATCCAAGTTGTCCGCTGGCGACGATTGGTTCGATCATCTGTGAATTGACAATCTCGATGGTTTCCTGCAGCGAAATCGTTTCCGGCGGCGTGATCTGGATGGTGATTGCCCGTTCACGCTCGCGATGGTTGATTTGCTGCGGCCCCGCTCCGATTTCAATATCGGCCAAAGCATCCAACCGGACTGGTTCCGCCATGTTCCGGGTAGCGACATATCGTGTTTCGATATTCTGTGCGCTGCTCCGATAGTCGTCGCCCCCCATGATCACGAGGTCTATTTTGTCGGCGCCGACGAAATAATCGGTGACGTAGGCTCCATCAACAAGCGTATTGATGGTGTAACCAAGTTCTTCGCTGGTGATTCCCAAATCACTGATTTGTTGCATTTTGGGAAAGACGTGAACTTCGGGACTGGACAGATCCAAACCGGGAATCGGTTGCGCCTGCGTTCCAGGGGGCAGCATCGAATAAGACTGACCCAAGATCTGGCCGCCGATCGCGACGAGTTTTTCCAGTTCCGGACCGGTAATTTCAACTTCGATATTGCGTCCGCCAGACAATTCGCCGGCGAACAGGCTGGTTTGAAAAGCAACCACGAAAGCTCCGGGAAATTTGCTGCCCAGTCTGGACTGGACCAAACCAATCATCTGGCCCGACTGTGTTTCGTCCACCGTGCTCACACCAATAAACAGCGTGTTACCAAACGCCACCACAAAAAAGTCGTCAATCGCCGGGTAATCCAATGGCGGATCGGTTTCCGCATCGAAATTCCAGTAAGTTTGCAGTTCGTCTTCGACCTGTTTGGCCATGCCTACGACGTGATCGACGTTGTATCCGGGCGGCGACAGAACCAGGCTGATGACCAGATTTCGATTTCCTTCTGGTAGATATTCCAATTTGGGCAACCACCAATACCCAATACCGATGGCGATCGAGAACAGCACCAACACAACGCCGATACGTCGTATCGTTCCCCGTTGAATCCAGGCATTGGCACCGACAATCACATCTGTGAAACCTTTGCCGATGCTTTTGATCGAGGTGCCGACGCGATCGACTTGCTCTTCAACCGAGTTCCCGTTCTGAAGTATACGAGCGGCTGCGGTCGGAATGATGATGATACTGACCAACAACGACAGCCCAACTGCAGCGCTGATCGCCAGGGCAATATCCAGAAACAATTGTCCCGCTTCCCCTTCCAGAAAAACAATCGGCAGGAATACAGCCAGCGTCGTCAGTGTCGATGCCAGTACCGCCCCCCAGACTTCCATCGCGCCCAGTTTGGCGGCCTCAAACGACGAGTGACCCTTTTGATGATAACGGACGATGTTTTCCAGCACGACAATTGCATTGTCCACCAACATTCCGACCGCAAACGCCAGACCTGCCAGACTGATCACGTTCAATGATCGCCCCAGCAGATTAAGTACCAGAAACGTTCCCACGATACTTGTCGGAATCGCCAGCGCGACCACAATCGTGCCTCGGGCGAACCAGATTCCGGCGATCAAAATCAATCCGAGTGTCACCAGAAAATACCACGATGAAAACACCAGTGCCATGATCGCCGAAGCCGCCAATAATGGAACGAACACGAGCACGCGCCAGCCCATGTGCAAAAACACCATCAGCACAATCACCGTCAACGCGGAGCCCAGGATAATGTTCTGATTGACGAGCCCAATGGCGGACGAAATGTATTCGGTTTCATCATAGACCTGAGTCAACACCAGCCCTTCGCGCTTCAAGACGCCGTCGTTCAGTTGGGCAATTTTTTCCTGGATCCCTTGCATCACATCCATCACGTTGGCGCCGGTCTCACGCTGGCAATTCACTGCGATATTCGGAATCCCATAACCGCGAACAAAACCATCGGGCTTTTTGTATCCGAGTTTGACCTCGGCAACGTCTCCGACGTAAACCGGTCTTCCCTCCGGACTGGCGATGATCTGATCGGCTACCTGTTGGACGCTACGATATTCGCTCAATGTGCGAACAACGTATTTCCGTTTACCCTCCCAAAAATCACCAGCTGACGTATCCCGATTGTTTTCGATCAGGGTTTGTCGCACGTCAGCAATGGTCAATCCGCGGGCGGCCAGCTGTTTTGGATCAACAATCACCTGCAACTCCAGGTCCTGACCGCCAAATATGTTGGCGCTGGCCACTCCGGGCACACGCTCCAGCTGGGCTTCAATGTTGTCCTCGGTGAACTTGCGGTATTTGGTAACATCCAATTCTGCCGGCAGCAGATACTCGGCTGCCGGAAACTCGCGGGCCAATTGAGTCAATCGAAATACCTTTAAGCCTTCGTTGTGCGCCCGCATCACCCACTCGACACGAGATTCTGCCGCCGGATGATCGTCCGCGAATTCCTGAATCTGTTCATCAGTTCCGGGCCGGGCGCTGAGAATCATCCAGGCAATGGCATTGGCATCCGGATCGGTCGTGCGAATGACTGGCTCATCGGCATCGGTCGGGTATTCGGGAACTTGTTGCAGCTGACTATTGACTTTCAGCAACGCTTCCTGCAAATCGGTGCCCACTCGGAACTCCAGCGTGACACTTCCTTGCGATTCGCTGCACTGGCCAGTCATCTTCGTGACGCCTTGAACACTCTTCAGCTGTTCTTCCTGTTCCTTAACAATTTCCTTTTCGATTTCATACGGGCTGGCACCCGGCCAGACAGTCGTTACGGTGATCGTCGGAAGCTCGACGTCCGGCGACAGTTGGACTGGCATGCGAAACATCGCAATCGTGCCGAACAGCGTAACCAACAAAACACCGACAGCTACCTTGACAGGGTTGTGAATAAAAGTGGCGATCGGATGCATCAGCGTGGTTTCAAATCGTCTGGCAATGAATCGGTTACTTCCTTAGCAACCTGGATGGATTGTCCGGGCATTAGGCGTTCATTCCCTTCAATCACGACCAAATCGCCTTCTTTGATCGCGCCCGTGACCTGGATCCAATCACCGATCGATGCACCGATCTGGACCGCGACTGGCTGAGCGACCATGCCGCCGGATTGCGGGTCGCCACTGGCGACATACAAAATGATTTCGGGTCCGCCCAGCACAAGTGCATCTTTCTTGACCAGCAGTATCTCATCATCCTGGCCAACAAATAAACTCGCATTCGCCAACATCCCAGCCTTCAACAAATGGCCAAACCTGTTGCCAGGGTTTTTAAGTCGGACGATTACTGGAAACGATCGGGACCGCAAATCGGCTTGCGGAACAATCCTGATGACTTCGCCTTCCAACAGTTTTGCCACAGACTCGACTGACACCTGGGCCAGATAAGGCGCCTGTTTTTCACGGCTGTGATCGAGTGAAGTTTGCAATTGCCCAATATAGCTCTGCGGCACGTTGACCATCAGCTCGATGGGGTCAAGCTGTACGATCTCCATCACCTGGTCCCCCTGCGAAACCCATTGCCCCACTTCCGTCATCTTGGCGGTTACGTACCCGGCGAAAGGCGTGCGAATCGTGTATTTGTTTTTGAGTTCGTTCATCCGCCGAATCTCGGTCTTTTGGGCTTCGACGCGGGATCGTGCCTGGAACAGTCGCACCTCGCGTGTGGCAGTCAATCTTTGCAACAAGGCGTTGGCCGCGACATTTAGTTGCGATTGCGAGCTGAAAGTCGAAAACGCTTCTTCAATTTCGCGCCTCGTCACGCCGCCACCCTGACTCGACAGCTCCCGCAATCGCTCGTAGTCG
>JBGSXT010000073.1:0-10464 GCA_041751295.1 Mariniblastus sp. | reverse complement strand
TTCATCAACCGGCTCAGGTTTCTGTTCGACTGTTTCCAGGTTGGCTGCTGAGATCGGTTCCTGAACTTCGGACGGTTCCGCTTTTTTCTCCGCCTTTAAAACCGGCTGTTGTTTGGCGGCCTGCACCGCATTGGGTTGGGATGGCTTCAACAAAACATCAGCCGCATCACGCTGCGAGCCGATCTGAATTTTCGGCTTGTTCGTTTGTGTTCGGGAATCAGAGTCCAGATTGCCGCCGTTTGCCGATGGACTGGCTGCGTCGGGACTGGTGGCACGATTTGTTTCGGGATTGGCAGATTCAGTGGGCATAGGATCACACAAAAATGACGTCGACGGGAAGTCCGCATTTTAATGTGGATTTCCGTTATGAGAAGAACCAAAAGTGCGGACTACCGTTCTTTAGCCGATTGGCTGGCGCTGGCCCGCTGAAGACACATGAAATATGCGTCAATATGTGGCCGGCCTGGGTCAAGGTTCGTCCGGCGGGATTGCGTAGAACCTGTTGTGTGGCCGGCATGAACACGATCCGGATGACAGTCCACCACGAGCCATTCAACAGCTGATATGATATCGTCTACCAATTCAAATCCGAAGCCGGAAGCCGATTCATGCATGCCAAAGATTCGATTCGCACATCTGTGGAAACCGCCGACTACATCTCAAAAGCCTATTTGGAGGACCTGACTGACGACGAACTGATGCACCGTCCGCATCCGAAATGTAACCACATCAAATGGCAGCTTGGCCATTTGATCGCTTCGGACCATAAAATGGTCAATGGCTGCTGCCCCGGTGCATTGCCCGCACTGCCGGCAGGATTTGCCGAACAGTACGCCAGGGAAAAAACCGGCTCGGATGTACCGGGCGATTTTCATAGCAAGTCGGAACTGATGGAACTGTTGAGCGGCCAGCGGGCTGCAATTTTTGCAAAATTGGCCGAGCTGTCCGACGTAGAATTGAACGCCGCGTCACCGGAAGAAATCCGGGCTTACGCGCCCAATTTTGGAGCCGCGTTTGGGATGGTCGCATTGCACTGGACAATGCATGCGGGACAGTGGGCGGTAATCCGACGGCAACTCGGTCGCGAGCCTGTGATCTAACCGAATCGAAACCCATGATCACGGTTGACAGAATTTCCAAAAGCTTTGATGGCGGAAAAACATTTGCCGCCAAAGCAGTATCGTTTGAAGTTTCCCAGGGTGAAGTTCTGGCCCTGTTGGGCAGTTCCGGTTCGGGCAAAAGCACGGTCGTGAAAATGATCAACCGGCTGCTCGAGCCAACTTCCGGGAAAGTGTTTGTCGATGGGAGTGATATTCAGGATCTGGACCCGGTGGCATTGCGACGGCGCATCGGGTACGTGTTCCAGGCGATTGGGCTGTTTCCCCACATGACGGTTGAAGAAAATGTTTCGATAATTCCTCGGCTGCTGGGGCAGAAGCGTACGGACTATCGTGATCGGGTTCATGGGCTGCTGAATTTGGTCGAGTTGCCGCCCGGTGATTTCGCTATCCGGTATCCGCACCAGCTGTCTGGTGGAGAGCGGCAACGGGTCGGGTTTGCCCGCGCGCTCAGTGGGGGCGCCAAAGTCATGTTACTGGATGAGCCGTTCGGTGCCCTCGATCCGGTGATCCGCGACAGTTTGCAAACGGAATTCAAATCGATCCAGCAACAGTTTGGCTTGACAGCAGTCCTGGTGACACATGACATGGCGGAAGCATTGCTATTGGCTGACCGAATTGCAGTCATGAAAGAAGGTGCGGTGGTTCGCATTGGCACGCCTCGCGATCTACTGCGCGAACCTGGCAACGATTATGTCGACCGTCTGCTGTCCACGCCGCGACGACATGGAGAATTGATTCGAATGCTGGAAAGTTGACAGGTTTCCAGGAATTGGTTCGGACGGTATGGTTTACCTGTCGGCGGCATCCATGTCGCCGATCGTTCCTGCAATCGGTACAATCCGTTCCATCGCCTTTCATTCTGTACCATGTCGTTTGCCGAATTCCAGCAAAAACTTTTGCAACAATTTGAGACGCTGCCCGAACGGCTCGGTGGGCATATCGAGCTGTCGTTGGCGGCAATGGCGGTGGGAATTCTGATCAGTGTGCCGTTAGGGATCTGGGTGGCCCGGCGACCCCGACTGGAAACGATCGTGATGACGATCGCCAGCGTGATCCAAACGATACCCAGCCTCGCACTGCTGGCTCTGATGGTCTTCGCGTTCGGGACCATCGGTTGGAAACCGGCCTGGATCGCATTGATTCTTTATAGCATTCTACCCATGCTCCGAAATACGGTCACTGGCATCCAGGGGATCGATCCGGCCTACATGGAAGCGGCGGCGGGGATTGGAATGAATGCGCAGCAAACTCTGCTGTCGGTTCAGCTGCCGTTGGCGTTGCCGTCGATTATTGCGGGAATTCGCACGGCCAGCGTGTGGGTGATTGGCGCGGCAACGTTAGCGCAACCTGTGGGAGCGGTAAGTCTAGGGAACTACATTTTCGTGGGACTGCAGACCCTGAACTTTGCAGCGATACTGTTTGGTTGCGTTTTTTCCGCCTTGCTCGCGCTGGCATTCGATGGACTTTTGCGAGGCATGGAAATTGCTGCCCGGGATCGCAGCCGGTTGCGCGCTGTGGTGATCGGTTCACTGATTGCGGCGCTCGGGTGTTTCCCATTGTTGTTGTCCGTGCTCAAGTCCCCGCCCGCCGGCACGACCAGTTCAGGAAGCGTGAACACTGCCGCAGGCCAGGAACTTGATTCGCCTCTCGTGATCGCCAGTAAGACATTCGCTGAGTCCTATATCCTGATGGAAGTGATCAAACAACGCCTTGAAGAACAGGGTTTGCCAATCGAGACGAAAGGGGGCATGGGTTCAGCATTTGTATTCGAAGCATTGGTCAACGGCGAAGTCGATTGCTATGTCGACTACACGGGCACAATTTGGTCAAACCAGATGAAGCAGACGGATGTGACAAGTCCCGTCGAAATCCTGGTTGACGTGGCCACTTTTTTGAAAGCCCACAATGTTGTCTCGCTGGGGTCGATGGGTTTCAGCAACGACTATGTGTTTATGATGCGGCAGGAAGATGCGGAGCGACTGGAAATCGTTGATCTCTCCGACTTGGCGCGCCATGCGGGCGAATTGAAGCTTGGTTATGACATCGAATTTTTTGATCGGCCTGAATGGCCGACGGTTCGCGATGCCTATGGATTGAATTTCCAGGAAGCACGATCGATGTCACCGACGTTGATGTACGGAGCGTTGGATAATAAACAGGTGGACGTGATCGTTGCCTTCCGGACGGACGGACGAACCTTGAATCTGGCGGTCATTGACGATCCGAAATCGGTGCTGCCACCTTACGATGGCATCCTGATGATCTCGAGTCGAATGGCCCGCAATGCAGCCGCGATGAAAGCTCTTCGTCCGCTGATCCAATCCATCAGTTCATCGACGATGAGCCGGGCCAACGCCATCGTCGATGTCGACGGGAAATCCATTTCCGAAGCCGCAGATTGGCTGTCTGATCAGATCGAAAGCAACAGGAAATAAACACGCGCTCGGTCCGCAATCCAGCACCTGACCAGTGCCGGAAGGTCAGGCGGTTTCGTTGACCAGATGCAATACAGCGAACATCTGTCGGTCGTCAGTCCAGTATTTGTGCAAAGCGAATCCGGCGCTAGACGCCAATGCGACAAACCCCTCGATGGTGTATTTGTGCGAGTATTCGGTTAAGACATGTTCGTCGGCTTGAAACTCGAAATGGTGGCCACCGACCGCTACGACCTGATCGATATTGCTGACGACAAAGATTTCGACCCGACCGGCATCTGGATTGTAAATCGCTTTATGTCGAAACTGATCGACGTCGAAATCGGCACCCAGTTCCCGGTTGACGCGATGCAACACATTCAAATTGAATTCATCGGTAACCCCTTTTGTATCGTTGTAAGCGGCTTCAATGGTGGCCTGTTCTTTCTGCAGATCGACGCCAATCAACAAACCTCCCTGCGGACCAAGAATCCGGGTAATTCGTTGCATCAGACCGGCGGCGGCTTCCGGCACAAAGTTGCCAATCGTCGAACCCGGAAAATAAACGGCCGCATGGGAAGGCTTCCGCGACGCATTGGGCAAGACAAATGGTTGCGTAAAATCAGTGACCAGTGGCAGAATTTCCAGCTGGGGATAGGCGGATGCCAGCAGCGATGCCGTTTTCAGCAGATGATCCTCGGAAATATCAAGTGGCACATACGCGACCGGATCGATCAGCGCGTCCAGCAAAATACGGGACTTGGTGCTGCTGCCACTGCCGAATTCAACCAGCATGACTCCGCTACCAAGCTGCTCCGCCATTTCATCGACGTGATCCAGCATGATCTGCTGTTCGGCACGAGTCAGATAATATTCGTCCAGCTCGCAAATTTGATCAAAAAGTATCGATCCGCGTTCGTCATAGAAATATTTGCACTGCAGTTCTTTTTCTGACTGGCTCAAACCGTATACGACATCGCGCAGAAATGTCCTTGAAGCGATGTCTATACCACGGTCGTCTGCATTCATGATTTGGCTCCAATTCCGACTGAACGATTCGCCGTATCGACCGATCAAAACGGACTCGATCGAATACAAGAAAAGTCCGGATCAAAATAGGGCCTTATTTACAATACTGGCTTGACCGCCACTCAAGACCGGAATTCACGATTATTGAGTGAAATAAGGAGCGTAGTCAAATGCGAAATCGCGTTGTATCTGGTTTTGACCCGTCCGGTCGTGTTTTAATACGATCCCCTTCGCCGACGAAGATTTGTTGAGAAAACAAATGAAATCCGCAATGCCAGCCAGTTTGAGAAAGCATTTTTTTGAGGTCGATGGATTGCGAACCGGAAATTGTTGACTTGTACGCCGGGAACCGTTATCTTAATGTTTCCGGGGCCATTGCGAATTTGACAACTTGTGAACCGATTTCCCAAAGCCGCCATTTGCCGACCTGGACCCCTTCCACGGTTGCTTGGCATGGCAAGATTTCAGCCTTGGATTGCCTCTCTCAAACTCCAAGTATCGTGTCGACACGGGGGTTTTTGGTCTGTGCGCAGTAAAAACCGCCTGCCAAACGTCCTAAATGATGCGCTGCAAATTTGTGTTCGTCGGCCCATTACACGGTATTTGTTCGCAAATTCGTGTTCATTGAATTATTATTAAAGCTGGATTTTCTCCAAAATTATTGCCCACCTGATCGCATTCCGGAACGATTCTGATGAAACGAAACCGTAAGAATTCACTTCATTCCAGTCGCAAAAACAGAAACCAGCAGAACCGCCGTTCGCATTCGCTGGCCTATGAATCGCTCGAAGCGCGGCAGCTGCTGACCGTCGGTACGGGTTTCAATACGATTGGCGCAAACCTTGCGGACCCAGGCATCAATTCGTTGACACCTAATGCTGAAGGGGACGTTGGGCCCAACCACTTCGTCGAGGTTGGTGAGCAGACATTTACAGTTTATAGCCGCAACGGCGATGTTGTTGAATCGACCAGTTTGAATCAGTTTTTTCTGAATGCCGGTGGCGACCTGGTTGGGGAAGACCTTTTGAACCCGCGCATCGTTTATGATCGGGCGACGCAGCGCTGGTTTGCGGCTGCTAATGGCGATGGGAACGGCAATTTTGCCGCCAATTGGCTGCACATCGCGATATCGAACACTTCCGATCCCAGCGGACAATGGCAACAGGTTCAATTTGCAGCGGACATTACCGGCGTCAAACTGCACGATAATATCACGCTGGGAGTGGATGCCGATGGCGTTTATTTTGCAACTCAAAATTTTGACGATGGCGATTTCCAGGACGTTTCCATTTACTCATTGCCGAAAACCGATTTGCTGCTGCCCATTCCGACGGTCGCCAGGCTGACCCGATTCGATAATCTGAATGCCCTTCAATACGGGGTCAGCATCCAATTCGCGAATAATTTCGAAGCCAGCGATGGCACAGTGTTTGGGTTCAGCACGGCGGTTGTTGCCAGCGCTGGTCCCTTACCCGAAGTCAATCCGGCAGCCTTGAACTCATTTCAGATCACGGGTGGTGCTGCCGCTGGAGCAACACTCTCGACACCAGTCACTGTCATCGTGGACGCGGGCACCGCTGCGTCGGCTTTTATAGCGCCATTGTCAATCCAGCAGCCAACGCTGGACGGATCGCCGGCTGTCGAATTGATACAGCCCGCCGGACTGACTTCGTCGCTGATCGAAGTCAACGGCAGCGTTTTTGGCGCACAGGTCGTATCGTTCCTGGATACGATGACCACCGATTTTCTGGCCAATGGCATTAACTGGTTTCAGCTGAATGTCGCGCCGGGCCAGAATCCGACTTTGGCCAGTTCACCATTGCGGGGTCCGGTGTCCCATGTGTTCATAAATATGGATGACAATTTCGTCGACGAAAATGTTGATATGCTCGGCGAAATTGGTTCGGTGACTTACTTCAATCCGTCGATCGCGGTGAATGACAGTGGATTGGTCGTTTTGACTTTCAACGGCACGACCATTGAGGATGCGATCACTTTCAACGGCGTGATGCTATCCGAATTCGGCCAGCTGGACGCAAACGGAATGCCAGTCAATCCGAATGCGATTCGAGTCAGTACCTTCGCTGCCGTGGGCTTGATGGTCAATGGTGCACAAACGGACACCGACATGATGACGGGGGAACCGATCTTTGGCCGAAACTCGATACAACTGGAGGAACCGGTGATCGTCCGTCAGTCGTTTGCTGACGATGTCTTCACCCAGCCTGGACCATTCAATTTCTGGGGTGCCTACGCCAGTGTCCGGCCTGACCCGGCAAACCCCAACGGCTTTTTCGCGGTGATTCCATTTCAGGATGAAGTCAGCGACGAATGGGCCGTTGCCTTGACGGAGGTGCTTCCAATTGAATTGCGTCCAGTCATCGAGGCCCGGCAGCAGGCGGACGTGATTATTGTCAGTCTGGATGCCAATGACACTGATTTTGTGCAAATTCAAATCAACGGAGTGATTACCGATCGGTTTGAGCGCTCGCTGATCAGTCAAATCTCCATACTTGGCTTCGGAGGTGCCGACCGATTCGTGATCGATCACACCAATGGGGACCCAACACCGATTGATGGTTTCACGTTCAATGGTGGAACAGGAACCGATACTGTTGAAACGTTTACTGTCGAGGAAACAGTGTTTCGGGTGGATTCGCTTGTTCCTCAGAATATTATCTACCCGGCCTATTTGCGTCCATTTTTGGAGGCCACGGACATGGGTGGTTTGAATGACGCAATCAACTCCCAGAACGGAACGTTCACTGCTATTACCGAGGCCGGAACGGATTTGCCGGCAGGCCAACAGATATCCAACCGATTTATCGACTTTGAAACGCTGGTCGGCGGATCGGGGAATGATACTTTCATCTTTCAAACTGGACCGTTAGGCGGAAATGCCGAAGGTGGTGCCGGAGATGACCGGTTTGTATTCCTTGGGGGAGCCGGGATCGACGGCAGCGTCAATGGAGGAACCGGGTTCAACACGCTCGATTTGCAAGATCGGTTCGCCGACACATCGATCGAACTGTTCTCCATTGGTCAGAATTCCGGTTTCAATGGCCGCACGGTGGATGGTCCGATCGGCCAGTTCAATGATGTTCTGGACCAATTCCGCGATATCAGTTTGATCCGGGGCTCGATCACCAATGCGACCGACAGTTTCCAGGGTCTCAATCAGTTTGCCGCAACATTAACGCTACAGATACCGGATATCGACCCGAACGACGTACCCAATCCGAACGTCGCCGATTCGTTTGTGGCGTCAACCTACCAGGCCAATGGAAGACTCCTATACTTTACCGATTTTGAGAACGTGGCCGGTTCGGTTGTCGATGATGTCTTTAACGTACTGTCGAATGACTCGGCAGCATTGCCATTGGTGCGGTTGAACGGACGGGCGGGAGACGACACATTTAATTTCTCGTCCGACGCCCCGACCAACGATGGAGTTTTGGCCGATATCCGTGGGCTGTTTGATGTCAATGGCGGCGTTGGGGACAATACGCTGGTCGTCAGCGACTTCGCTCGATTGGGAGCGGCGGACTTTCTGGTGCTGTCGGCTCGAATTTCCGGACCCGTTGAAGTCATTTATCGGGCTGAAAATACCGGCACGATGCAGTTTGGAACCATGGACGTCACAATCATTGGCTCTGATGGTGTCGCACCTGATCATTTCATTCTGCAATCTTTCCTGTCCACCAATACGTTGAATGTTTTTGGCATGGGCGGAGACGACACGTTTCTGATTCAGGACCTCAGCCAGGCGACAGTCGAACTGTTTGGCGGAGAAGGGGACGACGAATATATCATTGAGCAGGTCAATGGCGTCGACAATCGGGACGTGACTATTATGGATAGTATTGATGCTGAAAATGATCGAGCCATCATCGCTGGAACCATTCTGAATGAAATCTTTATCGTGGATATCGATTCATTCGTTTCCGACCAGTTCACTTTTATCGGCATTGAAGAATTCGGATTCGATGGCCGGGGCGGAAACGACCAGTTTTATGTGAGAGCAATTTCCGCAGAGTTCCCCATCGTTTTACGCGGTGGAGATGGCAACGACATTTTCCATTTGGCGTCCGATGCACCGGTCAATTTGGGTGATCTATCCACGTTCAATAACAACCTGTCAATTGATGGTGGGACCGGAATCAATCGAATCATCGTTTCCAACGAATCCGGTGGCCCGCTGGATGTCGAGATTCGCAGTGCGCAAGTTATCGGACTGTTCAACGGAGTTCTCAATTATGTCTCCACAGGAGGTGTTTTTGGTCTGGTTGACGCCAATGGGAATCTGGACAACCAGAATTTTGGCGGACTCACGATTACCGGCTCCAATGGAGGGGACGATTCGTTCCTGATCGCCGGATTCCTGCAACAGAACTCACTGGTGATCAATGGCCGATTGGGCGAAGATGAATTCATTATTGGTGGCACTCCTGGCGATAGCGTCAATGGTGTCGTCGTTGTCGATGGCGGCAGTGATGGGGACACTTACACTTTTTTCCTGACTAACATTGCCAGCCAGAACGTGATCATTGCCGAATCGGGTTTCTCCGGCATCGATACGATTGCCATCCAGGGATCAGCCAGCGGTGATACGATCAGTCTGACTGAATTCGGCATTTCGTCCGGCAGTTTGTCGATTGGAATCGACGACACGATTGAACGAATCGAGATTTCCGGCAACGGCGGGAACGATACGATTTCGATTTCCAACGCACCGGCTGCAATCGTGTTTCTGTCGGGGAACGATGGCAACGATCAAATCAGCGTGACGGGATCCGTCGGGGTGACTGATCTGCAGCTGTTTGGTGGACTGGGTAACGACCAGTTCTTCATTACAGAAACGTCGACGGTGACAATTGTTCAGGCGAATGGCTCGGATGGTAACGATTTGTTTGATATTGGTGCGGCCGGGTTTGGCAATGTAACAGCGCGTGGCGAGCTGGGTTCCGACCAATATCTGGTCGATTTTGTTGATGGTGGCTCGCGAACCGTCACGATCATTGACGGTGGTATGGATGCGGGAATCGACGTGGCAATGTTGTTCGGCAACGTCGCAGCCAATGAATTCGATATCAATAACACCAGTGTGTCATTGGGAAATGAAAGCGTGACGTTGGGCACGATGCTGGAATCCCTGGAAGTTCTTGGCGGCGGTGGCAACGATGTCTTCAACCTGACCGAGTCGCTGATGGCAATCACGCTGTCGGGACAGGCTGGGAACGATATTTTCAATCTGTCATCGACGGCACCAGGAACGTCGGGCAATACCAGCGGCATAGTTGGCGTGGTCAACATCGGGGGCGGCGCTGGCTCGAATCGGCTGAACATTTCCAACTCGAATGGCCCCGCACGTAACGTGACGATCACAGCCACGACGATTGTCGGCCTGACTGGCGGCGGCCAGATCAACTACTCCTCGGTGAACGGTCAATTTGCCCGCACGGACAACGTCATTGGCGGCATCCAGATCATCGGTTCAGACACCGGCGGTGACGTTTTCGATGTTCAAGCCATCGAGATTGGCGATACGATCCGGATCGATGGATTAGGTGGCAACGATGTATTCAATATCAGTAATGGAATTGCCGGGGACGCATTGTTCGATGGGGGTAACGGTTCCGACACCTACAATTACCAGTTTGGTGCGACGTCGACACGGGAAATTGTGATCAGCGATTCAGGAACCATGGGCACAGACACCCTGAACCTGACGGGATCCATTGGGAATGACCAAATCACGATTGCCCCCGCTGCCATTTCCGATGGCGACAGCACGTTGACATTCAATGTGCCGTTAATGGCCATCGTGATATTCGGTTTGGACGGCAATGATACATTCATCATCAACGGTTCCTCGGCGACAGCGATTACGCTTCACGGCA
>JBGSXT010000072.1:0-10766 GCA_041751295.1 Mariniblastus sp. | reverse complement strand
CGTACCAGTCGACCTGTGCCCGTTGCCATACTGATTCCCACCATGTTGTGACCGGCTGCAATCCAGACGTTATTCATCTTTGGCGAACGATCGATAATTGGATTGCCATCCCAGGTCATGGGCCGCCAGCCAAACCACTCTTCCTCGATCGGCTGGCAATGCGGATCGTGCAAATACTGTTCTGCAGCATGCAGTAGCAGCCCCAGTCGTTTACGATTGACAGTCGCATCATAACCGGCGAATTCCATTGTTGAGCCAATCCGGTATTTTTCCTGCAAGGGCGTAATGGCAACTCGATGTTCCTCCAATATCATCGGGAAATGCGGCATCCGATTCGGTTGCGGCATCGTCAGTGAATAGCCTTTGCCCGGTTGTATCGGCAGCTTGCAGCCCAGATGCCGGTTGAGGAACGGCGTCAGGGCACCGGTGGCGACAACGAAAGCATCCGCCTCAATCCGTTGACCACGGCTATTGGCAACGGCGCGGCAGCCATCTGTTTCGCAATCAAATTGGCTGATTTCAAAATTCTCAACGATTTGCGTGTTCGATTTCTCCAACAGCTTTTTCAGCGACGACATCAGTTTATCGGACCGCAGATGGCAATCGTCGGGATAATACCAGGCGCCACCCAAACCACTCTTCAACGCGGGTTCTTTGGCAATCAGTTGATCACCATCCAATGGAATGGCCGTCATCCTAAATTCTTTCGTCAACAGCAGGTCGGTTTTTGCGTATTCATCAAAGCGACGTTGGGAAGCAAATACGAACAACAATCCCTTTTCCGACCAATCGCATTCAATACCCTGTTCCGTAACAAATTGTTTATATAGCGACAGGGAAGACTGCAACAATTGCTGTCGGCCGATCCCCGACTGTAACATGTCCCGACGGTTGCAACGCATCGAAAACTTGAACAGCCACCTCCACAACGCAGGCGACCAGCGCAGTCGAACACACAACGGAGAATTGGGACGCAGCATCGAGCCCAGCGCATCGCGCACGGCACCGGGTTGCGCCAATGGCAGTACATGACTGGGAGAAACATATCCGCAATTGCCATGCGAGCAGCCGCTGCCAAACGTGTTGCGTTCAATAATGGTGACTTCGTGACCGGCCTGGCGCAGATACCAGGCACAAAAAGCCCCGATCACGCCCCCACCTATGATGGCAATCCGCTGCATTGACCTAATACGCGTCGGATCATTCATTACCGTATGCCAAAACGGAATGGGTCTGCGGCATTCATGATCAGAGTCGTTTCACCACAAACATGCGCAGACCCGGTAATACTCGGAACAAACTTGCTTCCAATCGGTTCGACAGAGCCTTGGAAGACGCTGCCCAATAAGCTTTCCTGACGCCAAACCTGGTGCGGTTTCAATTTTCCATCTGCCGCCAAACAGGCCATACGGGCGCTGGTTCCCGTCCCACAGGGGGAACGATCGTAGGAACCGCCCGGACACAAGACAAAATTTCTGCTGTCAATCCCCTCGGTTTCCGACGGACTATGTAGTTCGATATGCTCGATAGGACTACCATCTTCACCGCAGATTCCTTGCGCCCGCAACTGCCGTCGAATTGCTTTGGCATATCCGAGCAGCTGGTCAACCCGATCGAGAGTCAATGTTTGACCGCTGTTGGTTACCAAGTAGAACCAGTTACCACCCCAGGCAATATCGCCAACAACAATCCCAATTCCCGGAACATCGACCTCCACATTTTGGCTGGAACGGTAGCTGGGGACGTTGCGAACACGCACGCAATGGTCATCGATCAGAGTCGCCGCGATCACTCCCACGGGAGTTTCAATCAGATGATCGCCAAAATCAATGCGCCCTAGATGTTTCAATGTCACCATTAAACCCATCGTGCCATGGCCGCACATGCCGAGGAATCCCGCCCCATCAAAAAAAATGATACCCGCCGAATGCGCGGGATCGCAGGGCTTGCAGATCAAACCTCCGACCATCACTTCCGATCCGCGTGGTTCCCGGATCACAGCGCTGCGCACATGATCAAACGATTGCCGAAAGTTCTGTACACGCAATTCCAGTGGGCCGAAACCCAGGTCGGGACCGTCGTCGACAATCAAACGTGTTGGCTCGCCACCCGTATGTGAATCGATAACCGAAATCGTTTTCATTTCAGTTTTGCTAAACAACCTGCGACAGCGGCCGATTGGCAATCCCCTGATGCACGATCGCCAGTATCTTTTCGCGCTCGTCTCCAGTCAGCTTCAACCGAGGTGCCCGCACCGTTTCCGCTCCGAAACCGCATTGCTGATTGGCCAATTTGATGTACTGCACCAGCTTGGGGTGGGTATCCAAATGCAACAGCGGCATGAACCAGCGATAAATGCGACGGGCTTCATCGTAATTGCCAGCGATAGCTGCGTCCCACAGCATCCGGCTCTCGGCCGGAAACGAATTGACCAATCCGGAAATCCAGCCCACAGCACCCAGCATCTGACTTTCCAACGCCGGGTCATCAACGCCACTGAACAACAGGAATCGATCGCCGCAATAGTTTGCAATGTCCGTAATCCGCCGGACATCTTCCGAGGACTCCTTGATGGCTACAAATTTCTCTTCGTCGGCCAAATGGGAAAATGTCGACGGTTGAATGTCGACTTTGTAGGAAATCGGGTTGTTGTAAATCATGATCGGCAAATTCGACGCAGCGGCAACCGCACGGAAATGCGAAATCGTTTCCCGTTCGTCAGAGTTGTAAACCATAGCGGGCAGCACCATCAGCCCATCGGCTCCGGCTTTTTCCGCATCGCGGGCAAATTGCCTGGCCAATGCGGTCGTGTATTCGGCAACTCCCGACAGTACCGGAATCCGACGGTCAATCCGTTCCGCTGTTGCTTCCAACAACTGCAGCTTTTCCGCATATCCCAATGAACAGTTTTCGCCGACCGTCCCAAGCATGACCACGCCGTCGATGCCGTTTTCGATCATCACTTCGAGGTGATCCAAAGTCGCGTCAATGTTAAGCGATTCGTCTTCGTTGAATTGAGTCGTCGCCGCCGGAAAAATTCCTCGCCAATTGACTTTCATAAACGCCCTACCAACTGTTCTGCCTGCCTGTCTGTTTCCCGTTTCCAGGAATGCTAAAGCCTTGCAAAGTAATCCTTTTCATCGACAATGTCAAACATCGAAATTCATGTCACATTTCCTCCAAATGCATCTGACGCCGACGGCGTTATCGATGATGATTGTTCCTTTTGGATTCGACAGGAGTCTATTGTCTTGATTCACCCGATATTGATTGGCGGAAATTGGGTTGCCTCACATGCAAGTCGTACGTTTCAGGCGACGAACCCTCAAACCGCCGAGGCAATCGCGGGACATTTCCCTGTCAGTAGCTGGGCTGATTGCGAGTTCGCGCTGGAAATCGCAGCTAGTGCGTTTGACATGTTGCGCGAACTGCCCAGTTGGAAATTGGCGGAATTTCTCGAACATTTCGCGGATCGCCTGACGGACAGGTCGATAGAGATTTGTGAGTTGGCCCATTTGGAAACCGGCCTGCCGCTGAAACCGAGACTGCTTGATGGAGAACTTCCCAGAACCACTGATCAGTTGCGACAAGCAGCGTCGGCCGCGCGGCTGGCATCATGGTGCCGACCGACGATAGATACGGCCAGGAACATTCGTTCCATTCATGCCGGCCTGGGGCCCGTCGCGGTTTTCGGACCAAACAATTTCCCGCTGGCCTTCGGCAGCATTTCCGGTGGCGATTTTGCAGCCGCGATTGCCGCCGGAAATCCGGTGATTGCCAAAGCGAATTCGTCCCATCCGGGCACCACGCGGCTGCTGGCAGTGGAAGCCCAAAAAGCGGCGGACGAGTGTTCAATGCCCGTTGGAATTGTCCAGCTGTTGTATCGATTGGACCACGCCGATGGTGTGAAACTGGTTCGTGATCCGCGATTGGCAGCGATTGCATACACGGGCAGCCGACAAGCCGGACTGCGTTTGAAGGAAGCAGCCGACACTGTCGGCAAGCCGGCCTATCTGGAGTTGTCGTCGATCAATCCTGTAATAATTCTGCCGGGTGCAATTGTCCAGCGAGGCGATCAGATCGCTGATGAATTGCTGGCAAGTTGCCTGCTGGGAACCGGCCAGTTTTGCACGAGTCCGGGTTTGGTTCTTTTATTTGCCAATGCCGATTCGGAAGCATTCATCAACAGGTTGGCAACAGGGATGGTTAACGCTGCCAACGGCGTGCTCCTTTCGAAATCTGTCCTCGATTCGTTAGTTCGGTCGGTTGAGGTACTGATCGGCGCAGGTGGCGAATCAGTATGTGGTGGAGCAGCGATCGCGGGCAACGGATTTCGATATGCAAACACGTTGTTGAAAACTGATGCCGACACGTTTCTGTCGCAGCCCGCGGCGTTTCAGACTGAGGCATTTGGTAACGCAACTCTATGTGTGCTGGTTGACAATCAAGCCCAAGCCTGCCAGGTCGTGCAATCGCTGGACGGAAACTTGACCGGTTCGATCTATTCCGACCGTAACGGCGACGACGATGGGCTGTACCATTTGATCGAACCACATTTGCGTCAGCGTGTTGGCCGTTTGTTGAACGACGCGATGCCAACGGGTGTCGCCGTGTCACCAGCGATGAACCATGGTGGCCCGTTTCCCGCGACGGGACATCCCGGTTTTACTGCCGTGGGAATACCCAATTCGATGATCCGATTCTCGATGTTGCAATGTTACGAGAAGGTCCGCGAAAACCGGCTGCCCGAAAATTTACGCGACGAAAATCCAAACGCTGTCGTGCGCCTTGTCGATGGCCATTGGACCAGGAAACCGCTGGGAATTCCGAACTAAAGATTGGTTCGGCGGCGGGCTGTGATCAGAACTTTCTCAGTGACCCGGTTTTTAATCCAATCGAACATGACCATTTATTCTGCGTGCAAAAGAATCGTGGTATCGTTAGATATCGCTTAATTAACCGAGCGTCGTTGGAAGACCCAACTCCCTTTTTACAGAGCAAGGCCCGGAATGACCAAAACCGTATTTGTCGTCGCATTGATCCGCCGACGGGTCAACGATTCGACCTGCTGGCTGGCCCTATGGAGCGCTGAAAACGATTTTTGGGATATTCCCGTCTTTCGCCGATTGGAGTCAGAAACTGTACAGGAACTGCTTCAACGTGAAATATCCTGGCTGTTGAATATCGATCGCCGGGAATTTCTGGTCGCCAAAATGGCTCAGCTGCACGTCAATCCACTGGCTGCCGTGGCCAGCTCAAACGCTGATGACGAGGCCGAACTGATTTTCAATTCGGTCGATATCTATCAGCAGGCCGTGCTCGACAAGTTGGGAGATGACGATGGTCGACGCTGGTTGACAGCCCGCGAACTCTGTTCCGGCATCACAGACGACAACCGACAAATCAATCCGAAAATTCCTGACTGGCTGCATCGCTGGCAAGTCATCCAACCGTGGGAATAGAATCCGTGTCACTGCCTGATTTGACCAGTAGTAAAAGGTTGTTAACTGGCCTGACGGATCAAGATCGTCACATGGTTCGCATGGGAATTGAATAATGGTCTTCGAACCAGGCTTCAATGGTACCGTTATTCCCGTGGTCGTAGGTCGGGTTGGACGCCAGCAGGTTGCCGTACGTACACTTTTGGAATTCACCTTTTTCCATCAGGATTTGGCCTGATTTGATCACCATATACGGCCAGGCAAACATGGTTTCGTAGTTTTCATCGGGATTGTAAACCGTGATGTCGGCATCGGCACCGATGCCCAAATGCCCCTTGTTTTTCAAACCCAGGATTTTTGCGGGACCGGAACGGGTAATAATCGCAATCTCATAAAGACTGTACTCTCGATCAAGATCGGCAAGCGAACTGTGTTTCAGGACCCGTTGATTGACCTGCGACAATTGCTCACGGCGAAAGGCGCTATCCATCAATAGTCGGATCATTTGCGGGTACGCTAGAAAGCTGCCGCCGTTTGGATGATCGCTGCTCATCACGATTTGCCAGGGGTTCTCGACCATCAGATACCATTCCAGGCCAATCGCCCATTGCAACGAATGAACAAAGTTTTTGTTTCGATACTCCAGCGGTGAGATCCCACAACCGGACTCCAGTTCCATGTCTGCCGAAAACCATCGGTCTCCTCCAATCGAATGCAGATAGTATCCGAGCGGACTGTCGGCCGTCATACTGGTCGTTTTTCCAAACATCACCTGCCCGACATCAACGGTCAGTTCGGGATTGCAGTTGATGAAATCGGCAAGTGGCTTGACCTTCGAACACATTCTGGTTTCATCCGCATCGCCTCCACCGTAACTGTGAAATTGAACGTGGGTCAGATGCGCCCGATGGCCCTGCAAAGTCTTCATCGTCTCCAGGGTTGTTGTGAAGTTGCCGGGGATGCCCAAATTGTTGCAGTGGATGTGAACCGGGTGAGGCAATTCCAAGGCATTGGCGGCGAGAGTTATTTGCGCAAGTATCTGGCGGGGAGTCACATCAAAACCGTCGATCGCCTGGTCCAAATCTCGCGCATTGCCACCCGCTCGCTGTTTCCACATTTCGACGCCGCCGGGGTTCACCAGTTTGGGCGCGTAGGCTCCGCATCGATTCAATAGCCAGCCCAGGAACGATTGCAATCCGACCTGATCTCCGGCAGCAATTTGCTGCATGGCGTAGTGGTTGTTACCGACGAGAACATAGAATCCGGCATCGATATTCGGAACGACCTTGAATTCATGTTGAACCTGCCTGGCTGCCAGTGGTGTAATCGCAGCATCAAAACAGCTGGTGTAACCGAGCCCGGTGTATCGCAATCCGGTGGTGTGAATGTCCGGCACACTGCTCATCGGCGAGTCATAGTTATGGCAGCCGTCCGCCTTGCGCATTTGTTCCGGTTGCATCCGGCGGGCGGCATTGACTTTTGGACCGGCAATATGACAGTGCATATCGATACCGCCAGGCATGACGATTCGCCCCGTCAAATCCAGCGTCGAAACAAAAGCATCGGAATCGATTGAAGGGCCAACAATTTTTCCATCTTGGATCCAGATGTCTTGAACAGCACCGTCAATTCCGTTGGCTGGATCGTAAACCTTGCCGCCGCTTAACAGGAGATAGTTCAGTTTCAAAATCCCTATCTCGGATGGTTTGGCAGGATGTTGCTCCGATTGGCATCTTTATCAGAATTGGCCATCCGGCGATCATCCAAATCGAATTGAGCTTCCAGTTCGCTCAACAGCACGTCGAGTCGGGAGTAGTTGGTATCAATTCGATCCAGTCGTTTGCGGACCTCCGGGCTGGACGAACTGGTGGCGCTGGCATCGAGTTCGATCTTCCGGTGCGATAATGGTTTTCCGTAAAACGACATAGGAAACAGGATCTGGTTGAAAAGGGAATCCAATAGTTGACGGTTGCCATTGTTTTTGGGCAAGTCCAAAAGAACAAGTGCCTGATATTCGGGTTTGATAAACATTGATGGCTGGGCACCCCATAACGACAACATGTACTGATCGAATCCGAATGTAGCAGTTTCGGCCTTTTTGACGGGTATTGTCGAGATAGAATATTCGAGCTGAATCGGGAAAAGCGGCGTCCTTGGCGACAAAATTTCTGGACGACGATAAATGATGTGTCATTATACATGGATGCCAGCAACCGGCATTTCACCCGAAGTATGTATGATCAAAATTCGAACAATTATCCTGTCAGCACTTTTGGCCAGCCCAGTAATGGTTTTTGCCGACGTCGCTGCGCGGACACAGGACTTTCGGCCTCCAAATATTCCTGGTGCGAGCGAGTCATTTTCGCCGCTGGCTGGTAGCCAAATTCAGGGCACGGATCGAACTCAGGAATTCGACCGCTCCGTTCCTGATTCTACCTCGTCGGGTTTCGTCCCGAAGGCAACCCAAAATGGATTGGGACTGGTCCCGGTTCGGCCGCGCGGTGGAAGGATTTCCAACGAAGAATTGCAACAACTGCGACCCGAGTACGCTCAAGAACGGACCGAAGAAGACCGTCGCATTTTGGAACTGCTGCGATCGGGCAATTTTGCGGATGCCAGTCCTGACAATGTCTCCGAACGTGAACCGCAAATAATAACTCAGCGATATCCCGACGGCAAAGTGCAATTGCAGCGACGAGTCGCTCAGGATAGCGATGGCAATTACTTCAACGATGGGCCATGGCAATTGTTCAACAGGCAGGGCGAGCTGGTGGCCAGTGGCCAATTCGCAAACGGTGTGATGGATGGGACTTGGGAGCGCTGGCACGCAGCCGGGTCTGGCGGCATGTTTCAAACGAATCCATTCACGGAATTCGAAGGACCATTTGTATCGACTGCCACCTTCAGCAATGGAAAATTGGAAGGCGTCTGGGTGATCAACGATCGACACCAGCGTAAGATCGTCGAAGTTCCATACACCCAGGGCAAGCGGAACGGGACTGCAACCTGGTGGCACCCGAATTCACAGCGGATGCGTTCGATGAACTTCAAAGACGACCTGTTGGATGGTCCTCTGTTGGAATGGGACGACAAGGATCAGCTGGTCAGAAACGACGAATATATTGCCGGCCAGAAAGTCATTCGGTTGACTTCGTTCTTTCGGCCGCAGCAGAAAAGCTCGGAAACCTTTTTTCTTGATGGCCAATTGACACTTGCTGGTAGCGATAACTGGTGGGACGCCGAACCGGCGGAATACAAGCAGAATGGTGCCAAGTCCCAGCATGGTCCGACTGTCGCATGGCACACCAATGGCCAACGAAAGATGGTCGGGCAGTATCAGAATGATGTTCGCGTCGGCCAGTTCCATTGGTGGCATGAAAATGGAACCCGCGCCCTCGTCGGTCGGTTCGAGGCCGGTCGCAAGGTCGGTCTTTGGACATGGTGGCACGACAACGGCATGAAGTCGATCGAAGGGAGTTACGAAAATGACCAACCCGTGGGCGCATGGAATTGGTGGAACAGCAGTGGTCAAGTCGAGAATCAACAGGATTTCGGTGAGAATGCCGGGACAAGTGGAGTGCTCGTGGAACCGGCGGATTCAAGCCCGGAAACCGATGAGGACTCGTCCGATCAAGACGATATCGACTTGAAGACGAATCCCCCGCAATCGGGAATCGATCTGATGGAAGAAATTCGCCCTGATGAATCGATTGAAATTGAGGAAAGTGCAGTTGGAGAAAGTCTCGATCCAACTGATTCAGATTCCGGGGCACCGAATGACGGCGACGGGCCAACCATCGACCCCGACGAACCGGCTGAGGAAAGGGATCCGCCAACGAACGACGTCGGTTTGAGTTGAATTTGTCGACAAATGGCCCTCTTTGCCACGCTCGACACTTGCGGCCCTCACTCGTTTGCGACTACCATTGACGCATGTGCATTGCCGCAACAATTCTCGTGCTCTCAGTCATTGGGCCAACAGTTTATGACGAGCGGGATCGACTTCAGGCTGCCGTCATCGACGCCTTTCAGCAATCACATATCGGCTATTCGAGCGATGAAGTCATCCTGAATGATGAACTGAATGCCCTGTTCATTGCGGCCTGCAAAAAGCAGTTGCCCGACATCGAGCCCGCCCAGTTCAATTGGACTCTGGTCAATCTTCGCAAAGCTGGAAAGCTGAAATCGGTGAAAACAACGCGGCGCGGACGCCCGACGAATGAGGATGTTGTTCCTGTCGCCGAAATGGTTTCCCGTTCGCTGATGGACCTTACTGCCGATTCCATTGATCGCATCTTGACCGACCCTCAACAGCGATCAGAGTTTGATCAAGCAGTCAGGAAATTCGACGATCGGCTGGACCCGTACCTTGTTCGCAAAGCTGCCTTCCAATTGCGCAAGACACGACAGCTGAAACCGGAACTCATCACGCGAATTGCCGATTGGGATCGAGAGATCAGAAAATTTTCGGTCGCAGAGTTTTTGTCGGACCCGGCGATGGTACCTGCCCGGCCGGGCATCTACATTTTCCAGGATGACACCGGATATCTCTACATTGGCCAATCGGATGACTTAAGAAATCGGTTGACTGCCCACTTGGAAGAATCCAGTAATCTGGCGCTGTCGAAATACTTGACAAAGGGCGATTTGATGGAGGTCCATATTGAAATTCATGCGTTTCCAATTGACTCGCGGGCCAACGAAGTGCGAGTCCGCCGAGCATACGAATCGGAACTCATTCGCAGCCGGAAACCAAAGTTCAATATTCTGCCCTGATTTTCTTCAATACTGTGCGGACACATTTTTTGCAATTGATTCAATTTACTACTGAACTGGACTAATCATGCGAACTTCACCATTCATCGTTTTGCTGATCGTTGTAATTTTCTCGATCGGCTGTAAGGAACCCAAAAGCCCCGACACATCGGCAGTTGACGGCCAACAGAAAGGTCCAGTCGAGATGGAACGGGTCGTGGCCGAGGTGGGAGTCGCCAAACAGGGCCGAGTGATTGGCGACAAGGAAGGGTTTCTGCGAACACCGGTCAAAGCGCTGTTTACCGCCAAACAGAAAGTTGCCTTCGAATTCAAAGTCAAACCGGCGGTCAATCTGTACGAAGCCGAAAACGGCTTCAAGCCGAAAACACACGAAGAATTCATGGAAAAAATCATCAAGTTCAACGAGATCGAAGTGCCCGAACTGCCCGCCGGACACAGCTACGTCTGGGACCCCAAAGTCGGCGAATTGATGGTTGATCGCCCGAAAGGTGAATAGCCTGGTCAAAGTTGCCAATCATTCCCGAAAGACTCTCTGTCAGGTCCAAGGCG
>JBGSXT010000071.1:0-5687 GCA_041751295.1 Mariniblastus sp. | reverse complement strand
TCCACGGGAAGTCCGATGGGGCCAATGGTCGCGACCAAAGGATATTCGTTGAGCGTTCATGCGCGCGGCGCGCAGGCCGATGCGGCAATGAAGTTCGTGGAATTCATGACCTCCGAGGAGACACAACGGGAATTTCTGCGTCGGCTGAAAACGTTGCCGTCGCGAAAAAAGCTACTTGATGACCCTGAACTGATGCAGGACCCGACGCTGGTGGCGTCGCTTCAGCAAATGAAAAATGGCCGGGCAATGCCGGTGGCTCCTGAATTGCGCGCTATTTGGGATGCCATGCGGCCGTCCTATCAGCAATTGCTTGCCGGCGCGGTGACTCCGGCAATCGCTGCCGAACAAATGCAGACCGATGCCGTCAGGAAAATTTCGGCCATGAATCAACAAACCGATCCCACGATATTGGGTCGAGTGTTACAGCTTGCCGGATTTCTGTTGTTGATCGGTCTGGTTGTCTGGCAGCGTCGCAATTGGATGCAGTTTTTTGTCGAATTGCGCCGCAAACCGTTTGCCTATCTCTTGATCATGCCGGCGATGTTGGTCATTGCCCTGACAATCGTTTACCCGTTTTTCTACAACGTCGTATTGTCGTTTTCCAACATGTCGCTGCGGAACTTTAACGAGTGGCAGGTGACCGGCTTTCAAAACTACGTGCAAGTTCTCGGCGAATGGACTTTTTTCCGTATTCTGCTGAAGACGCTGGTTTGGACCGGCGTCTGTGTTTTCTTTCATGTCGCGATCGGTTTATTGCTGGCGGTCTGTTTGAACGGGCCGGTTCAAGGTCAGGCCATCTATCGGATCATTCTGATTCTTCCCTGGGCAATCCCCGCCTACATCACGGCGTTGACCTGGCGCGGGATGTTCAATTTCGAATACGGGGCCGTCAATCTGATATTGAAACAGTGGTTTGGATTCAGTGAAGGATTTAATTGGTTGGGGGACGAATTGCTGGCCTTTGTGTCGTGCATCATCACGAACATCTGGCTGGGGTTTCCTTTCATGATGATCATCGCACTGGGGGGCATGCAGGGGATTCCGACGGAGTTGTACGAAGCGGCGAGGATCGATCGCGTGCCCCGCTGGAAACAGTTTTGGCATATCACGTTGCCGATGCTCAAGCCGGTACTGATTCCGGCCACGACGTTGGGCGCGATTTGGACGTTCAATAATTTGAACGTCGTCTGGCTGGTGACCAATGCCGGTGAACCGGCGGACAAGACCCATATTCTGGTCTCGTATGTCTACAAATCCGTATTTAATCTGTATCAGTATGGGTACGGGGCCGCCCTTTCGATGCTGATTTTTTTTCTACTGCTGGTGTTTTCGCTGTTCTTTTTGAAACAGACCCGAGCCGTCGAGGGAGTCAGATAGTTTTCGGTCCATGAAAGAAAAGCCAGTCATTACCGCCGGACGACATTTGATCCTGATCGCGTTTTCGCTGATCGCGATTTATCCGGCGATCAATGTGTTTTCGATTTCCATCCGACCTGGCGATCGGCTGCGCAGCACCAGTCTGGACATCATTCCGGAAAACTGGTCGTTCGATTCCTATTGGCAGCTGTTTACCGAACAGCCATTTTTGCTGTGGTTAGGCAATTCCATGACCGTTTCCGCAGCCGTAACGATGTTTGGAGTCGTTTTGGCGGCGATCGGAGGTTATTCGCTCAGCCGGTTCAAATTTGTCGGACGGAATGCGAGCATGTTGTCGATTCTGACGACGCAAATGTTTCCCGCAACCATGTTGCTGTTGCCGCTGTACGTCTTGATCGCCAAATTGAACCTGGTCAACACGTTTGTGGGCCTGCTGATTTTCTATACCGCGACCGCGCTCCCATTCTGTCTGTGGCAGATGAAAGGTTTTTACGATACGATTCCCTATTCGCTGGAAGAAGCCGCTCGAATCGATGGCTGCAGCCAATGGAAAACGTTTTTGCGAGTCGCTCTACCATTGGCGGTACCGGGACTGGTGATTACCGCGCTGTTCAGCTTCATGACGGCCTGGTCGGAATATATCGTTGCCGCCCAGGTGTTGCAGGAGACTGAGATGTTCACGCTTCCGTTGGGGCTAAAGAGTTTTGAGGAAACAATGTCCACTCAATGGGGACTGTATGCGGCATCGTCGATTCTGGTGAGTATTCCCGTAGTGATCGTGTTCACGGTCTTAAGTCGATATCTTGTATCCGGATTGACCATCGGCGCCGTCAAAGAGTAGCTGGGGAATCGTATGGCCGGAATCAGTCTGAAAAATGTTGTCAAGCGCTATGACAATGGATACGTCGCTGTCGAAAATGCGACGCTCGAAATCAATGACGGTGAATTTCTCGTCCTGGTCGGGCCATCGGGATGTGGCAAGTCGACGACGTTGCGGATGATTGCCGGTTTGGAAGAAGTTTCCGCAGGAGACATTTTCATCGGGGATCGACGGGTGAACGATCTTGAACCGGGCGACCGGGATATCGCCATGGTGTTTCAGAATTATGCGTTGTATCCGCACATGTCCGTTCGACAGAACATGTCGTTCGGTTTGCGAATGCGGAAGGAATCCAAGCAGTTGATCGAGGACCGCGTGAATGAAGCGGCTCGGATTTTAACGATCGAATCGTTGTTAGCTCGCAGGCCGAAAGAACTTTCCGGCGGCCAAAGGCAACGGGTTGCTATCGGGCGGGCGATCGTGCGGAAACCGGTCGCTTTCCTTTTTGATGAACCACTTTCCAATCTGGACGCAAAATTGCGGGTGCAAATGCGAACCGAGCTGGCGCGTTTGCATCAGAGGTTGAAGACGACCACGGTTTACGTGACTCACGACCAGGTCGAAGCAATGACACTTGGCGATCGGATCGTGGTGATGAAAGACGGCGCGATTCAGCAAATCGACACGCCCCTCAATCTGTATCATCATCCGGCAAATCTATTCGTCGCCAGTTTCATCGGCAGTCCGGCAATGAATTTTCTTGAGGGGGACGTTCGAGACGGCCGCTTTCGGTCCCCTGACGTCGAGTATTCACTCTCGATGGATACCGGAACGCTTTTGGCAGGTCGCTATATTTTCGGGTTTCGACCGGAGTTTCTTACAACGGATTCCAATCATCCGAAACTGGCAAATTGTTTGGTGGAAGTGCTCGAGCGGATGGGGAACGAGACGATTGTCTATTTTTCGCTGGCAAACAGTCCGATGGTCGCGCGGCTTCGAGGGGATTGCCAGCTGGCCATCGGTTCAACAATTTCCTTTTATCTGCCAGCCGACAGTTGGCATCTGTTCGAACCCGATAGCAACCAGAACGCGGTGGCCAATGTCCGGCGTGAAATCCAGTAGTATTAACGTCCTCGATCAAACAGGGCAAGCCTGGAACAAGATACGGAACTTGTCAACATTATCTTTGTCTGGGCGGTTGGTCCCCAGGTCAGCGCTTCCAAAGAAATGAATTCGGTGGTGTTTGGAAAACGCCGGTTCAAGTCAATTCGATGGGTCGAAAGATCGTCACATCGCTGCCTGTCGAGACGAACACCGAGGCGGGTCGTTTGGCCAGCGGTTTTACGAATTCTTCACCAAACAGCCGTTTGACGTCACACGTAAAGTTGGCTTGAGCGGCGTCCCAAACTGTCCAGGCAGGTCGACTGGCTCGATACTCGAATGTCCGTCCACCGCGTGAACTGTATTCGTTGGAATGTTCCAGTATAAAACCGACCTTCGTTCCCGGGCCCGTGTTTTTCATTTTTTTACGCCCACGAACGCGAATTCGATTCCAACGGTCGTCCACTTTCCAGCGGTAATCGACTTTGGGCGCAGCAGTTTCTTTGGATCGAAATCCAGTGTTGTCAAATTTCATTTTAACACGACCGAAATCTGCCTTGAACAGCGAACCGAGTATCCAGGCTGCCATGCTGCTGGAAACATAATCTTTCAGAAAACAGGCGCCGCGTTGATACCCATCCACGTCCTTGCGGCGCACGTAATACCGCAGATTGAATTCGCCGAACCCGCCCGCGACATGAAGAGGAATTCCCCAGACGCGAACCCGGCGTAATACCATCGCCACGAGGCTGACGTAGGTCTCGCCTTCGAAATAATCAAGTTCCAGTTTCGCGGGAATTCGATCAAGAAGAATTTTGGGATCGATTTTGAAATTGAGTGCAACAAGCTCCGTGAACCGAGCTTTCAAGAGCGTTTTGCGACCGCTCGCTTCCGATAAATCATCGATAATTTCAGCCATTCATATTTTCGACGTCAGATTTCAGAATCCGCCCCCATTTTTTTGCAACTCAATCACAATCCGGGAATAAATTCCTTGATCGACGTGATCGACGCGGCAAAATGCGCTAGCAATTGGGAGGCGTGATTGATGTCCAGCAGTGAAATCGTCTCGACACTGCTGTGCATGTAACGATTGGGAATCGCCACAATTCCTGTTGCCACGCCCCGACGACTGACCTGCATCGAATTGGAATCGTTAGCAGCCGCCAGTCCAAGAGCAGCAATCTGATAGGGCAAATGATTGGCCGTCGATAATTCCATCAAACGCTCGGCGACTTTCGGGTTAACATTCGGGCCGCGGACAATTACCGGGCCGCCCGAGAGTTTGATTTCTCCCTGTTGTCGCCGATCGATCGTTGGGCAATCGGTAGCGTGCGTCACGTCGACGGCAATACCGATATGCGGATCGACACCGTAGGCCGCCGTTCTGGCACCCCGCAAGCCGATTTCTTCCTGAACCGTCGCGGCGACAAACAGACCGCAGCTGATCTCCAGCTGTTTTGCCCGCCGAAGTGCCTCCACAGCGACCCACACGCCACAGCGGTCGTCCATGGCTGGCCCATTGACCAGATTGTTCTGCAATTCCTGATATCCCAATTGCAAAGTTGCCGAATCGCCGATGGCAACAACGGTAAGTGCCTGTTCACGATTTTGGGCGCCGATATCAATCCATAGATCAATAATTTTTACAGCCTCTTTTCGCTCCGACTCTTCAAGCAGGTGGATCGGTTTTCTTGAAATCACACCATTGACCGGACCAAAGCCCGTCCAAACCGAAACCCGTTGACCGACCAGCTGATGAGGATCCCAGCCACCAACGGCTTGGAAATAGACGTAACCGTTTTCGTCGATATGCGAAATGATCAGGCCGATTTGATCGGAATGGCCAGCGTACATGACGCGAACTTCGGCACCGGGATTGATGCTGAGAATCACGTTGCCATGCAGATCCGTGGTGATGTCGTCCGCAAAAGTCGCCGCATACTTGCGAACAACGTCCTGAACCGGCTGCTCAAATCCGGAGACCCCGGAAGTTCCCACCAATTTGGCAAAAAAATCCTTTGAACTCTGTTCCACTTGAATTCCTTTCGTTCGACGCGACCAGGAATTGATCAGGCCGCGATGCGATTTTCCAATTTATCCATTAATACCTTGATGGCCCGCTGCAATGGCTCGTCGACCGTTTTCGATAACTCCTGATCATTGCGTTCGATCAATTCAGTGGGATCGATCAGCCCCCGTAAATCAAGCAGACTACGGCGGCGCCGATTTTCAAAATTTTCTTGCTCAGTCAACTCGATTTTCATACCTGGATTGGGCTGTACGCCCCAAATCCCGGTTTTGACAGCCTGTTCGTCATATCGGTCAATATTGATTCCGCTGGGACGCCAATAACTGGCCGTTGTTAATTTCAGAGCACTCTTATTTC
>JBGSXT010000070.1:0-9764 GCA_041751295.1 Mariniblastus sp. | reverse complement strand
GGCGAATTGCTAATTCGCCCCTGCGTTGAATCGGGCAAATTAGAAATTCGCCCTACAGCTAAACGGACACTTGTCGCTCGCCTGAACGGTATATCTGATCGCAATGCTGCGCACGAACGTCAGTCCTGATACCGAATTACTATTCGCCAGCCGGATGCGTTGGCTGTCGCCCGCAGGCCAAGTTTCGCCGGAAAGTATTTGGACACCGATTCGAACTCAGGGATTCCGCTGCGGTCTGCCAGTTGAAGGGACTTGCCCAAATCCATCTCGTTGGCCAACGTGCCAATCAACCCACCAAGGGTTCCCGAAGTCCTCAATTGTTCATGACGCAATTTGGCCAGCGCGTTCAAATCCGCTGCATATCCAAAACTGCTTGACGGCGGATCGATTTCCAGCGATTTAGCAAATAGATTCCGATTAGATGATCCAGCGGAATGGAATGCGGATTCAATGACATCTGCGTCAGGCGCGATGACCAGAAATTGCTCGCGAATCGCAATCACGAACGGCTTTCGGAAACCAACCGGATTATTCTCCAGCGGCAATACCTGCCAGGCATCATATTCCAATCCTGCCAGCCGTTTCGCTCTGGAATCTCCCGCGTACAGTCGACCAACGGCGTTGGCCAGCTGATCGCGGTTGCGAATCTCAATTCCGATGATCGTTTGCGTCGTATTTCCGGTCGCGATGGTGGTGAAATAAAGCGGCGTTTTCAATTCACCAATCACTTCATTCTGTAAATTCACTTTCGGTCCTTGGGGATCGGACTGCAGGTCCTGTAATACCGCCTCGAAGACCCCCGCTTCACCTTCACCGGCAACAGTGTCAAACAGAGTCGCAAATGATTCGAGTACGGTTTCCATCCGCAGGTTGAGATAGCCCAACGAAGTTGATGAGCCCGCAACCCAATCCGGAATTTGTGCCGATTGCAATTCCTGCAGATTGAGCAACCGCATGCTCCGTTCAAACGGCGGCGGCGCAAAGATTTGCCCAACCAAAAACGGTGAATGTCCCCGTTTTAATGATCCGACACCGCCGATCGCCCGGACGGCACCAAAGCCCTCCGCAATCGCGATCTGGTAATTTTTCGTTGCCGTATTGTGGGATTTCAATTCTGAAGTGCTGGCGTGCTTCAACAGTTCAAGCGGTTTAAAAAACCACCAGAATTGATGCTGTTTCATTTCCGCCGTAGCTCCCAGGACGGTTGCAGTAAATTCCGGAGTCTGGAGCAGTCTGTTTTCACCCGGAGATACCAACTGCTGTAGAACATTCAGACTGGAACAGGCAACGAACCTGCCATTATCGACGGCGAAAGCCAGCAGGCTCCGGCCCGCGTCGGGCATGGTGATGGTCTGCAGTTTCATACCGTGATGATTAACTTCCTTGAACTCCGCATTTTGCTGTTGCATATCTTTGCAAAGTTGCAGAATGAACTCGGCAAATTGGTCGGAATCACCGACATCCAGAATTACCGCCAATTCGATGCCGTTTCCGGATTCAATCAGGGCGACTGTTGCCTGACCATCGAGATATTGAAATATTGAATGGCGCTGTATGAGCGTCAGCCAAGGATTGTCTTTTTCTGCTTCAGTCACAACGTTGCTGACCCATTCGCTCATACCCGGTTCGGCAAAATATTGGGCGATCGCCGTCGTCGGCCAATTCGCGATCCAGCGTTCGGAATCCTGAATCGAGTACGCGGCGATCGTCTGGGCTGGCAGTTGCGCGGCGTGCTGTTCAAGCGATTGCATCGGTGACCCGACCAATATCGCCGCCGAGCGCAGGAATAAAAACAGGCTGGCTGCAAACATCAGTTGCAGGAATCGATTATCGGTTATCAATGGCGATCACCAGGTTTCGGTCTTTCAGGATAAAACGCTGAAATTGTAAATCAACATCCAGCTGTTCGGATCGTTTGGATCGGTTTAACTCCGGAATGGTGATGCTGCGGGGAATGATTCGGTCAAATCGCTTTCGCATGACCGTGCGAAATACCTGTTGCCGCGCTCCCAACGTTCCATTCCCGTTGGCCGGATCGATCACATCGACTGCGTCGTTTCTGACCATCAGCCAGCTTCCCCGATCCAGTTTCAAAGAATACCCCACAACAACAGTCAGTCCGGAAAGGGTTCGACCGTCCGATTCAATGTGTTCACTGGTCAGACGGATGACCATTGAGTCATCGATGAACTCGATTTCTACTGGTTTCTGGCTCAACGTGATTGACCAGGCGGAATCCGATCGGTCGCCGAGTGGCGGGAGTTTGAAATTTTTGGAAACACTGGCATAGAAAGCTTCCAGATGTGTCGAATCCAGTTGCAGATTGGCAAGTCCCCGATTCAACGCTTGTTCCGCGATCGATTCGTGCAGGGCGATCGAGATCGCGGCCGGCCGAATTGTGGGCGAGTCGGAAATCGGTGCGTTGGTCATTGCGGTCAGATAGATGCGGTTGCGGTCAGTCGAAAAATGCCAGTCAAACTCGCCGATCAGCGGGTACTCGGCGATCATTTGCCTCGTCGCGGATTCGATCGCATGTTTCAGGTCAGCATTGCTGATTGCCAGATGATTCTGTATTTGCTGGCGGGCGAAGCTGTCAGCCCTGGAACTGACTTGCTCCGGAAAATGTCGGAAGGCCATTTTTACCATTGCACCGGTAAATGGATTCTTCGATTTGACATGGTTCAGGCTCTGGTTCGACTGCACTTTGTAGATACAGTCATCGAACGTCAAGCCAGACGAATTGATATACACCCGCTGTCTGGCTTCGCACTGCGTCAGCGAATCCATCGCAATTTTGCTCGACTGGTTACTGCTGGTGGACGCGCCAACTGTGGTGCCGGTCAATTGTATTTCGACGACCGCGCCATTGGACGACTCAATAGGCAGGAGTTCAAAATTGACTTTCGAAAGTGGCTGGCTGGCGACCCGATTGTTGCCGAAAGGCGCGTTGACATTTATCCACGATTGGGACAAGCCCTGACCAAACAGCTGATCCGGATCAATGGTCACTACCAGTCCGGTTGCAGGTAGGCTGGCATTGGGCCTATCCAGGACTTGCTCGCTGCACGGAAATCGGGCAACGAGAATACAAACAATGGTGCAAGAAATATTCAATCGGGTTGACTCCGAGCTCGCTAATTAGACCGGACGCCAGTTTGTAGCAGCTGCTGTCGACGAGTGGGTTAATGCAGTTTCCAGTTTGGTGGCCGTCGACAATCCAAACAATCTGGCAGGCATTCCAAGCAACAGGGCGGGCAGAAATACCAGATCGCCAATCAATGCGGCAGCCAGCATGATGAACAACAGCTGGCCAAATCGAACAGCAGGCATGAAGTCACCGAAAAAGAATACCAGGAATCCAAATCCGCAAATCAGCGAAGTGCTGGCGATCGCCCGTCCCGATTTTCGGATCGCCAATGTAACGGCATCGGCACGCAATCGACCACCACTGATTCCCTGACGAAACCAGTACATGAAGTGAATGGTGTCGTCGACAGCGATGCCCATCGCAATGCTGGCCGTCATGATCGAACCGACATCAAGTCTCGGTTGAAAATAGCCAAATGCGCCGAATGCAATCACGACAGGAAAAATATTGGGCAGCATGGCGGTGATTCCCAACGCGAAACTTCTCAACGCGACGATCACCACCAGCGCAATCAACACCGCCGAGGTCAAGCAGCTTTGCATCAATCCGTCTTCCAATTTTTGGGTGATCACGGCCATTCGCGACCCCAAACCGGCGTATGACATTTCGACGGCCAGCCCGGTCGCATCCGCATTGAGTTGCTGTTGCTTTACCGCCGATTGAATTGCCGAAAAATAGTCATTCATCGAGACATCGATCGAGTTGTAGGCAAACACGCTGATCCGCCACAATTGCGATTCGTCTTCATCGGTGACAAACCCGGTTTCTAACAGGGCTTCGTGATGACGGTTAAGTCTTTTATCCAGCACGGTTCGAATTATCGACTGCCGCGCGCCGGTTCCAGACTCGAATGGCACGACGGCAGTTGCCGACAAGGTCTTACAGGGAATCTGAGTCGCTTCGATACCGCCCTGCAGTTCGGCGACAAAGGCCAGGCATTCACTCGGTCGTGGCAGATTGTCTTTCGAGAATCGCACCAGGACTTCGAACGGCAATAACGGACCGATTTCCTGCTCGAACCAGGCAGCATCCTGATTGACTCGTGAATTCTTCGCGTATTGATCGCTCAGTTTGTTCGAAAATTCTACCCGTGAGAATCCAATGGCCGCGATACCCATCAACAATAGAAAGACGACCGCCGTTCCCAACCCGAGCTTCGAAGCCAGCTGGCCATATCGCGGCCAAAATGAATTTCTCTCTCTCGCCATGGCTATCGATTCTTTGGACAACGCTCTGGAGGTCAGAATCAGCCAGGCCGGCAGAAACGTAAAAAGAGTGACAAATCCGCAGATCAGGCCGATCGACGCCTGAAATCCGAATCGCCAAACCGGCAGTATTTCGCTGGTGCAGAGTGCCCCCATCCCAATACAGGTCGTCAACGTGGCCAGAAACGCCGGCTTGAACGCCACCATTGCGGCTTGCGTTGCAAGGTCACTGCCATCATCCTGCGAATGTTCCGCGACAATATCGAAGTAGTAATTTACGAGATGAATTCCAGCTGACATGGCGATGATGAACCAGAATCCAGGCAACAACATCAGTAGCGGGTCCATGACGGCATCGGTGAGATACAACGAAACCAGTGCCGCACAGGTACACACGACAGCATTCAGGAAAACCGCCAGGATCGTCCAAAAATTGCGTAGACAGAACCAGGCGCACAACAGGCTGACCAACGCAGACAGAGGTGTGAAAATAGACGCGAGCCGGAGGCCTGAATCATCAACCTGTTTTGTATAAACGGGACCGCCGAACAGGCGGATTTGGCCCTCACCAAGTCCATCGATGCGCTGGGCAACGTCATATATTTGTTCAATGGCATGTTGGCGTCGCACCGGATCGCGAGTCGCCAATGTGGCGATGACACAGGTCGTTCCAGTCGGCCCAATCAACACATTCGCCAGCTGGCGATGAATCTGATCAGAGGACAGACTTGCGTCACTCGTTTTCATTTTTTTGGCAACGTCGTCAATCGTAATAACTTCGTTGAAAATGGAGTCTGTTTCCGAATCCGGAAATCGGTGGCCCCAACAGAGTTTTATGAGTTCGATGGTAAAAGGAATCAGACGCGAATCATCTTTGCGGCATCCCGGCCATGAAATTCGGATGACATTGCTGCGCTCTTTGCCCGCGACCTCCGAAAACTTACCCATGTCGTTGATCCATTGGCTTTTTTCAGGTAGCCAGTGGGATACATCCAGGATGTAGGCCGACATGTCGCCGGGCGTCAACACGCGGGCCGAAATCCAGAGACTGGGCAGCGCCAGAACGAGGAACGCAAACAGGATTTTGCGGTAATGTTTGCCATAGAAACCGGAACGGGTACTGGATTCGATGTCGATTATACGGGATTCAGAATTGTCGTTATTGTTGTTCGATTGCATATTAAATTGAATTCGTGTCGAACCAGAACCTTAACTACCATCCATTCCTGTTCTATCTGATCGAAAAAAATGGCTGCCTGACTGGCATTATTGCCGCAGTTATTTTCTAAAGCTGACTTCATGCATGTCAATTTGTAACGATCAATGCAACGATTCCTTGTGAAAGGCGCGCGGAGTCAATTGAGATGCCAACCAATTGACACCAAAAAATCGCCAGCGGAATCCAGCCACTCCATTCGATTTCGGGCGTCACAATCAGAATAAACATTACAGGTTTTCCAGCTGAAATCGCGTTGGCGCGAAAGGACCTGTTTTTCCAATTATTCCCAGCTTAACGAATCATCGAATTAAAGTGGTCGAAATGCCTGAGTCGATTGAAGGGGTGCCCAGAAATCAATTAGCGATCCTCGAAGGAGATTTCAATGAAGAATTATCAATGGATGGCAATTGCCGTCGTAATGACTTTGCCCAGTTGCTGTTTTGCACAGACTTGGCAAGCATCGTCGCCCGGAAGAATCAACAATGCACCCGCTTACCCTACGCCCTACCAGGGAACCGTGAACAATGGCTCTGGCAATCAATCGACTGCCGTCAACGACGCGCATTACGCGATGCCGGGAGCAACCTTCTCCGATGTCGGTGATGGCGGGTCTGGAGCCAGTGTTCTGAGCCAGAATCAAGCGGGTCAGGAATCAAGCGGCTATGGTGCGCCCGGTTTCGAAGGTGGCTGCGGCATTGGTGGAGGATGCGATTCGACGGGCGAAGGAGCCTGTAACCCGTGTGGCGAAACAACCTGTTGCAGCGGTGGAGGAACCTATTTCTCAATCTTTGGCGGCTTGGCCGATATCGATTCCCAGAACTCAACCGGACTGCAACGAGACCTGCAAATTCAGTTCGATCAGGGTTATGGAATTGGTGGTGCCATCGGGCGCCGTGTCAGCCGCTGTCTCCGTTCTGAATTGGAATACGTTTATCGCAGCCAGAACCCCGGTGCCGTGGAGTTCAACGGCAACCTCCAGAACAACATCAGCGGTCAACAAAACTCCCATGCCGGGATGTTCAATCTGATCTGCGATCTGATGATTGCCAAAGGAAACCTGGTTCCTTACCTCGGTGCCGGCATCGGTGTGGCAAGCATCGACTCGCAGGTTCGATACGGAACGATGGGCTCGACGCTGGATGGCGACGATTCAGCATTCGCGGTGCAATGGATGGCAGGTTTAACCTATCGCGCTCGACCGAATATGGAAATGTTTGTTGAATACCGGTTCTTCGAAATTGAAGATCCGAAATTGAATCGTTTTGGCGGTCCGCCGATTAACGGTGCTCCCGCCAACATCATTCTTGATTCCGAATATATCAGCAACGACATCTTTACCGGAATTCGCTTCAACTTTTAGGAGTCGGAATTCGATTCACCTGGAACCAATTCCAGTACGTTGGACGTTTTGACAAACCACGCAAAATTTCCGCCAGCAGGATGCCGCCGCGGTTGGACAACCCAGGTCCGTCGCAACCCGGCGGCGTGCTATTTTGTTGGCAGGGGATCACTACTCTGATTGGCTGTCGCTGGCCTATTGCAGCAAGAAATCTGTCAACAGTAAAACAGCGATTCCGGCAAAGGCGGCGATTGTGCCTAGGACGGATCGCGCTGATATTTCTTCTTTCAGAAAATATGCCGACAGCGGGATCAGCAGCAACGGAACCGTGGCCATGATGACCGAAGCGATGGCGACGCGCGTGTTGTTGATCGCGATGTAGCTCAACCAGATTCCAATGAATGGCCCGATCAACGCACCAGCCGCAATTGCGGCGGTCGCTTTGGTGTCGCGGAAACTGCTGGCGACCTGTCCTGATTTACCTTTAGCGACCATCCAGATGGCAACAATAATAGTGGAATAGAGGATTCGGATTTCCGTGGCCGCCAATGTCGAAAAATTGTCGACCAATGCAAACTTGGTGATGATCAGATTCCCGGTCTGACCCATCGCCCCAACGATTGCCAGCATGACCCCCTTCAAAAATTGGCCCTTACCTTCAATCACGCCTACCGAGTGGGCTCGGTCGGTTCGGTCAGCCTGAATAACATAGGCAATCGCGGCGATCGTAAACAGAACGGCCAGCCATTCGGGCCAGGTTAAAGTCTCATCGAAACAGATGCGGGCAAACAGCGCTGTGAACACCGGGACCAGAATCATGATCAACATCGACAATCGAGGCCCGATCAACACGAACGCAAAGAACAATGCCCCATCGCCGATTACCAGGCCAATGAAGGCTGACAGAAACAACAATCCATGACGCCACGATTCAATGCCGGTCGGATAGAGCGATCCTGACATCGCGACCTGTACGATCACGACAAACAACAGGCCAAAAATCAGCCGATTCAGATTAACGACTTCCGCCCCGACACGACGGCCACCAAAGGTAAAAAACAGCGACGAAAACGCCCAAAAAACGGCGGTTCCCAAAGCTGCCAGTTCACCGATATACATTATCTGCCGGCACTGACGCTTCAAATTTTTCCATGCCGCCAACAACGGGCAGCTCGATTGATGTGCCACTCAAGTCCACTGCCAACTCGGTGCCTGGTTCCGGCCAGAGCGTAAACTCGCGGTCGCTGGAAAAAATCATCAAGCCGATCTGTCGGCCAGCTGGAATCACCTGGTCGTCCGGCTGCAAATCGAAACTGAGTTCATAAAACTGGCCGGGAACCAATGGCGCACTTTCGGTCAGTGATTTGTGGTTTTGAGGATCGGCCCAACCGCGAGTGATGACGTTGTCAAAAATCCTGACGCTTTTCCCGTCCCACGGCAGCGACACCAGCCAGACAGAAAGATTGGCTGCAGGCTTACTGGACGCCAGCTTGATGTTCAGCCGTGGCGTTCCAGAGATATGTATATCTTCCTTCAACACGTCAGTCGCAAACAGTAGCCGATGATTCGACTCGGCAGCCGATGCAAGGTCGGCACCCATGATTGAAACATCGTCGATCAACGTCTGTTTCGCTTCCGCGGTTGTTCCCACCACGCCCAACGAACCAACTTTTCGTCCGTCGCTACCAGGAAACAGTTTCACGACAGCGGCTGCCGGATTGGGGTAGTCGTCGTAGGCCGTTGGCTTGCGACGACTGTTTGATTCGCGCACGATCCACGCTTTCGGGTCGTTCTCGACTCCATTTTCAACGCCATACAGATAGCGGGTGAACCAGCGATTCATTTGCGACATCGGCGGCGGCCCGCCATGCCCCCCCTGATGGAAAAATGCCTGACACGGGATGCCCTTTGATTTAAGTGCTTCATAGATTCGGACGGAATGCTCAGGCATCACGTTCCAGTCGTTAAACGCATGTGACATCAAGGTGGCCGCTTTGTAATTTTCGAGCTTGTTCAAATAATCGCGACCGGCCCAGAATTCGTTGTAGTCCCCGTTGACCCGATCAAAGCCGCCGTGCAATTCCTTGTCGCGTACCTCACAGTCGCAATGTTCACGGAATTCCGGATCGCCACTGGCAATGAATTCGTACAGGACGTCGATATCCTCGCCCATGTATCCGCCCGGATGTCGAATCAACCCGTTCGAACGATAGTAGTGCTAATAGGAAGTGTTAGGAGCGACCGGAATGATCGCTTCCAGTCCAGCGACGCCTGTGGTTGCTGCAGCGATCGGCAATGTCGCGTTGAACGACGTGCCTGTCATGCCAACCTTTCCGCTACACCAATCTGCCTTCACTTCTTCCGAGCCATCGGGAGTGGTATAACCCTTCGCGCGCCCACAAAGCCAATCGATGACCGCTTTGGGAGCCAATGATTCGTTGTCCCCGCCAACCGTCGGACAGCCCTGCGAGCGACCTGTGCCGGGCGAGCACGAATGCACGACCGCAAATCCGCGAGGGACCCATTCCCTTATCAGGAACCGCGATATGTTGGTTACTTCCGCTTGATGTTTGATCGGTGGTTGATGTTTGCGTTCAGGTGGTTCGGCGTTCAGTTCCTGGTCGGGGCTCCAGAAATATTGGGACGCCGTGGTTCCGGTTCCTGTGTAGTAGGGGCTGGTTTCGTAAATGACCGGCACTTTCAGACCCTCCGTTTCCGTCTGGTGCTGACGGGTCACGTCGACATGCATTCGATCTGGCTTGCCGTTGCCGTCGCTGTCGAATTCAGTTTCTACCCACAGGTTCTCCGTGATCCATTGCGAGCTGTCATTGAACGCCTTGACGACTTGCGCCT
>JBGSXT010000069.1:0-5228 GCA_041751295.1 Mariniblastus sp. | reverse complement strand
GAACACATTGCGACACCCGTGCTGGAAAAATTTGACTGGTTCTGGGCGATTCCTGTTCGATGAGCAGGGCAAATGGATTTTTTTAGATTGGAAAAACATGAACGTACTGAAACGCATCCCAAAATTCTCGCTGGCTTTGTTGGTCGTTTGTTCGATCTGTTTTTTTACCGGATCGGACCATGCCGACCCGATCGATCCGTTCAACCGGGAGCGTCTGGAGGGGGGATTGACCGACCTGTTTGCGTTTCCGGTTCTGGCCGATGGAAAACCAGCCTTTCCGTGGGCCGGGAACAGAGACGTATCGCTTGCTGATCCGTTGAAGGACAACGTGCGCACGCTAACCACTGTCGAAGCGCAGTCACAAATGGATTCGCTGGTTCTGGTTCTTTGCGCACGCCGTCAGTTGACCCAAGCTGGTTCGCTGAAACTGGAGCCTTACCGTTACCAGATCCATATCGATCTGGTGGGCAACGGTGAAGTCAGTTTTGGCGAAGAAAAATCGGCTGACGAAGACATTACAGTTCCAGACGGCGCCGGTTCTGCCAGCCCCGGCTATGCACCGACCGCTGCCAACCGCCAGCCAGGCCGACCAACACCACAGGAAGGGTTCCTGCGTTACGGCGGGTTGGTCAGAAACCCCAATGAGATCAGCGAAGACCTGATCATCGAGTTTCAGTTGAACGATCAAGCCGGACTGAAAACAGGCTTCCCAAAGTACACGCAGTCGCTGTCGGGCAGCCTGAACAGCGATTTGTCCATCGCGTTCACTTCAGGTGTATTTGACGATCCCTTTATTTTCCCCGCGTTCTTCGGGACCGATGTGGTTGCCATGATCATCAAAATCCCGCTGAAACATTTTGATCCACGGCAGGATTTCCTAATTTGGGCAACGTCGCACAAAGGAACCCGCCAGATCGACCATGTCGGACGTTCACTTCGCACGCAGAACCCGCGCTTTGAATTGCTTAACTCGCTGCATCCCAGCCGGCATTCCGATGCGATTGAACAGGAACACGAGCACCCCGGCCTGATGCGCGACCTGTTCCAGCGATTCAATCTGAATTCCCTTTTCAGCTATCGCGTTTGGGACATGCATGTTCCTGACGTGATGATCTATTCAAGAAAATATCCGGTCGGATTTCCCAACGGCCGTCTGCTGACCGACGATGTGGCGGCATTGCTGGCCCAGTTGGGAGACACGCTGTTGCTTGAGTTGTCGTATCAACATGCCAATGGAACCTGGCCACGACAGACAAAAAACGACCGAAACGATGGCACGTTTCTCGATCAATTTCCCTACCTGCTGGAACCGTGGAACAGCAACCGGCCGGTCACGCCATTGCGTTTGAGCAACGCCAATCGCTGGAAGTTGATTGGCATTGCCGTTCTGTTTGTGGCGGCACTGGTTTTAGAAAACTGTTTCGTCGCGCGGTGGTACCACTCCCGAAAAAATCGGCGGCGGTTTCACTGATGAAATTCGATTCAGCATATTTGGGCCCGCAGGAACTTGTTGAACAGGATCGTGCTTACACCGGCTCGCGCTTTTCCGAGGTTCGCGAGGCCCTGTTCAGAAACGCCTACTATTTGAAATGGGGTGCCAGAGGCGAACCGCCGCTACCCGTTTACGATGTGACTTTGGGCCGCGTTTTGAGGGGTCTGCCGATCTTCAAACGGTGGCGATTCAATCAGGCGGCTGCGCGAACACTTGATTCCGCCGCGGATCTGCGCTGGGGCGAAGACGGTCGCGGCTATCGCCGATTGTTGCATCCCAACGCGGTTTGTCTGTTGGGGAAATGGATCATTGACCAGCCGACAGAATACTCGGGATATTTTTCGCAGGGCTCGGAAGGGTTGATCGTCGGTCGCTATTCGACCTGTTGTGCCGAGTGTCGGCGCGGCTACAACCGTTCGTTGTCTCTGGTGGGCAAGATTTGGCCGACGACTGAACCCGCACATGCTGACCCGCTGTATACGGCCAACTTCATCACTCAGGAGGACCTCGGCGGAGCGCGAACATGGTTTGTGAACCATGCGATTTTGCGCAATGCACCGGACACTTCGCCCTGGCGGCGTGGTTGGGGCGCGCCAATCCTGTTGCTGACCGGATTGAACTTGCGGCTGGTCGATCGGCAGCCGACGTTCCGTCAGGTCTACACCATCGCTGAATTGGGCAAACCGGCTGACGAACCGACTCGCGCGCCCCAATTCATGCAAATTCGCGTTTCTTCTGACCAGCCGCACATTCGCGGGGACGAAATTGATTTTCGCGATGAAGTTCTCTCGCAAATTTACGATCCGGGCGATCCAAAACCCAAACGGAAGCTTGTTTTTACGATCGAAGTCTCGGACGAGGGGTCAACCTGGGGTTTGCTGGTGCAACGACGAATCGGTTTCCGCTGGACGGAAATCGGGCGGATTGAATTTGATGAAGGAGTTGCGTCGTATAACGGCGATTTCGTTTTGCATTTCAATCATCCATCCTGGCGCAAGGATCGCAATGATCCGGCGACTGTCGTTCGCAAACGGAGTGGGCATTGAGTATTCCTGTCTATCTGACTCATTCGACGACGGCTTGCGTCTTGCTGGAAATCGGGTCGATCCGGATTTTGACGGACCCGGTCTTCGACGAGGGTTCAAAACGTTACAGATTAGGCCCGGCCGCCTGGGCAACTCGTAGGATCGGACCGGCCATCGATCCGGCAAACCTGCCGCCACTGGATGCGGTTCTGCTGAGCCATGCGCATCACGCGGATAACCTCGATGAGACCGGTCTGGCATTCATTCGGCAGTGTTCCTCTGCATTGCCTGTCAGTCCCGCAGGAAAAATGCGTGTGATTACGGGGCGGGGTGGTTTGGACCAACCGGGTCAGGATACGATCAGATTGAAGCCGTGGGAAAAGACGGAAATTGAAGGGCGCGATGGATTCAAGGTCACAGTTACGGCGACTCCAGCCAAACACGGCCCGTGGTTCCTGCCTGAGTCGTGGGGTGTGACCGGATTTGTTTTGGAATGGCCCGGTCAGGAAACGGGTGTCTTTTACATTTCCGGCGACACCGTTTATTTTCGGGGCATCAAAAAAATTGCCGGCAAATACAAAATCGGTACGGCAGTTCTTCATCTGGGTGGCGTGCATTTCTGGCCCCCCTGGCCTCCGTTCCTGAAGTTTACCATGACGGGCCACCAGGCCGCGCGCTGCGCGCGTCGATTGCGCGCTCAAACCATTATTCCGATTCATTATGAACAGTCGGTCTGGAGTCATTTCCGCGAATCGTTGTCCAGTTACAAAAACCGCTTTGCCGACGCCGGGCTGACCAGCAAAGTTCAATGGCCAATGCCAGGCAAGCGAATGGAGTTGACTTGCTGATTGCGATTCCAGTTGCGTGCGATTTTTTATTTGACAGAATGATTCGTTTATGTATAGGTGGAAAGGACCTGTGGATATGAACAAAAAATCAGTCATTCCTGATCCTTGGGAAAACATCTATTTTGACGAAGCGAAGCTGATTCGAAATCGTCGCTGCGTGGCATTTGGAGTGGAAAAAGTTGCAGAGAATCCGGAAAATCGCCAGGTTGTGCCAGGATCTGCCCCGGATTCAAGTGGTGTTGGACAGGACGCTTCGGGCAGCGAAATTGGCAAGAACGGGAGGACGCCCAAACCGGACGAGCCATTGAGCGACGTCGTTGGGCTGGCAATATCAGGGGGCGGAATTCGATCGGCCATTTTTGGCGATGGCTTTCTTCAGGCATTGTCGCATCGCGGATTGCTGCGGTATGTCGACTATTTGTGCAGTGTTTCTGGCGGCAGCTACATTGCAGGTCACCTCGTGGCAATGGCGAGGACCACGAGCACGGCTGACGCAAAAGAATCTTCAGGAGTAAGCTACGGTTTTCACAATGAAAATAGCGGCCGAGAGAATGCCTGGCCGCGCTGGTGGTTGGGGCGAAACCCGGTAACCGGTGCTGAAGATCGGGAACGGTTGAAGGGGATTGGCGGGTATTTGCAGGAAACCTGGCATCTGGTGCCAGGCTATCTGCTGCAATTGGTTTTCAGTTTGTTTTTCTGTTTCGGAATCATGGGGATTGGTGCGACGCTGGTCGCATTGTTCTGGCGCTCGTTCGATATGCCATTGTTCCGGGTCCTGCTGACGTCCGTGTTGCATATTCGCACCGGTCACGAATTTCTGCGGGCCTTTTATCCTTCGATACTTATCGGATTTGTGTTTTTGGTGTGGTTGGTCTGCGATTTATGCGTCCGCTCAACCAGCCAAGGAATCCGCAGGGTCCCCCTGGTCGCAACCTTGACAGGCTTGGCGTTGTTTATGCTAACGCTATTTTTTGCGCCGGATTTATCTGGCTCGGCCCTCCTGCTGACGCTGGTGACAGGGACGTACGCGGCTTTTGACTGGGCACACCGTCATTTGTCAAAAAAATCCGGTTGGGGTTGGTTAAGAAAACATTTTGCCGTCAAACTGGCGGGTTGTGCCCTGTTGGCCAGTCTGTTCGTGTCCGTGGCCGTCTTCCTTGGAAATGGAAAGACAAAGATTTCGAATACCGGAGTTGAGTATCGACTCAACGACCTGCTGACCTACGTCGGTGGTTTGGCGGCGCTGTTGCAGATTTTGGTTTTGGTAGCCAGAAAACAGTTGGCTTTATCCGACCGGCAGAATGTATCGCCGTGGAAACGTCAGGCACAAATGGTGCTTGCCTGGAGTGTCGTCCTGTTGACCGGTTTTGCCATGGTTCACTGGATGGCACGGGAAAACCTCAGCGGCTATGTTCATTACCGCGATTCGTACCTGATTCGCGGAGAAATTGAGGACTGGGATGCGCTGGCGCTGGTCAAACGTGAATACAGGGAATTCGTCGCGGAGAATCCGCGCACCGATTTATCGTGGACCAATTGTTGTTGGAATGTTGTGGTTCCGATATTTCCGATGCCTCTACTTTACGCAGTTGCTCTGTCTGGCAGCCAGCAGGTAATTGACTTCTTCAGGAATGCCGAATCTTCCTATTCTGGCCCGCTCGAAATGTATTGGCATGTTGGGAACGAATACCGCAGTGTCAGCGAATGGGCTGATTGGCAGCGCAAAGCGTGGCCACTGTTTGCAATTGATTCGCAACCAGAAAACCCGTTGGAAGCAATTAAAGATCGTGGTAACAACACATCTTTTCTGTTACGAACCCTGCAAATTCCGTCGACGTGGTGGGTGGCAAACGTGGCGAGTCT
>JBGSXT010000068.1:0-13228 GCA_041751295.1 Mariniblastus sp. | reverse complement strand
CATCCAACCGTGATGGCTATGGGGCGCGACCAACGGACGGTACTGGTTTGTAACACCAACGAAGATACCGTCAGCGAAGTAAATCTCGACATTGCAAAATCAAAATCCTTCGTCGTTAAACCTGATGAGAGCATTCCTTTTGGCTCGATGCCCAGCTGCATTCATTGCCTGAAACCCCACCATAAATATGCAATCGCACTTGCCGGAAACAACGCTATCGCGATTGCCCAGCAAGGAGCCGAAGATACCGACTTGAAAATCAAGGGCCTGATTCCCACCGCCTGGTATCCGGTCGCGATCGACCACGACGAAACGTTTTTATACGTGGCTTGCACCAAGGGACTCGGTGGTCGTGCCCAACTGCGTGATGCCGCAAAAGGTCGCAACAGTCACGACGAATTGGGAGTCGTTCTGAGGATTCGGCTCGATGAAATTGACAATCCTGACCGACTGGAAATGTGGACGAGTCAAGTCCATGAAAATTCGCTGATCAAACAGATACTGGCCAACGTCGAAACGACGGGAAACAAAGACACGCAACCCCTGCCCATCCCCGAACGTTTGGGCGACCCCAGTGTATTCAAACATGTCATTTATGTCATCAAGGAGAACCGGACGTTTGACCAGGTATTCGGTGACATTGCCGAGGCACGGAGCGATCCGAATCTGTGTTTGTTTCCCGAGAAAATTTCGCCCAACCATCACGCCTTGGCAAAACGATTTGGCGTTCTGGATAACTACTATTGCAATGGGGTGCTGTCGGCGGATGGACATTCCTGGGCCACGGAAGGAAACGTGACTCCCTACCTGGAAAGGGCGTTTGGCGGATTCGCCCGCAGTTATACATTCGGTGATGATCCGATCACTTATTCATCGTCTGGATTCGTTTGGGACCATGTGTTGTCGGCTGGTCTTTCGTTTCGCAATTATGGAGAGATGGACTATGCCGAGCCGCCCGACGGGATGAAATTCCAGGAAATCTGGGACGCCTACATCAGTCACAAACCGATCCAGTTCGAACAGCAAATTGGGATCGATCGCTTGCGTCGCTATTCATGCCGGGAATATCCTGGATGGAATATGCAGATTCCAGACGTTTTGCGGATGGAGCGATTTCTGGCTGAGTTTCGAAAATTCGAGACTGATGGCGGACTGCCGAATTTTTCGATCGTCTATTTGCCACAAGATCATTTTGGCGGAGCCGTTACTTCTGAGGCTCACATGGCTGACAACGATCTGGCGGTCGGACGTCTCGTGGATGCCGTAAGTCACAGTCCATTCTGGAAAAGTACACTGATCATCGTTAACGAAGACGATCCTCAGGGCGGATTTGATCATATCGATGGTCATCGCAGTCTGTGCCTGGTTGTCAGCGCTTACAGTCGGCCAGGAGTGAATCACAATTTTTACAATCAAACCAGCGCATTGCGAACCATGATGCATGTTCTCGGCCTGACTCCCATGAACCAGCAGGACAGCTCAGCGCCATTGATGTCCGAGTGTTTTTCTGGCTCAGACGAAAACAAACAGCCATACGACGCAATCGAGCCAACAATTTCGCTGAGTCAGCTGCCGCAACCAGGATCGTCGCAATCTGTCGCCGAGCAACAGTGGCGCGAGATCCTGAAAACGGTGCCGATTAAACGAACTGGCATGAAGTCCGAACAGGACGAAGACAACCTGAACCGGTTTGTCTGGCATGAGGTTCGCGGCTGGGAAACGCCCTACCCGAAAAACCAGGCTGGCGCGCATGGAAAAGGTCTGGATAAACTGGGATTGCGTCTGGAAGAAAGTGATTAGGTGGGATCACTTGACCAAAGACAGGAGTCCGTCATCCCGGCAGCTTCAAAATCGTTTTTCAGAATGGCCTGCTGGTAAGTCATCCCGATCGCTCTGGCATTGTAGCTTGAAGGTAACGATCCACGGAGCAAGTCCGTGGCATTCGGATAGGAGATCGAGGGAATTGGGATGTCGGTTGTTGTAGCTTGAAGGTAAAAATCCTCGGCGCAAGTCCGTGGCATTCCGTAGATTGGCCAATGCACACTGGCTTGACCGGGTGATCGTTACCTTTTTGCTACAATGAATCACTCCAGTTCAATTTTTAGAGGCGCGTCCGGCGCGCCATCGGTGAAATCAAACGTCAGGCCGGAGGAGCTGAATGAATTGTATTTGCCCGGGATGTCGACATTCGAGTTCAGGAACTTTTCCGGAACGTGGTCTTCGCGACGCTTTGGAGGTGCCTTTTCGTCGGTCGCAGAACCTGTCGAGTCGGCCGCAGAATTTTCCGAGGCGAAACTCCCTTTGGGTTCGGCGGCGGCGGCCTGAGCAGGCCTTGAACCTAAATTTGCCAGTTTTTGGGTTTGAATGGCCGCGACATAAGTGGTTTTCTGGACGCCTCGGATCGTAAAATTACCCTTGGAATCGAGGTTGCCAGAAAGCGTCGCACCGTCATCCGCCTTGAAAATAATCGAACCGGGGAAAACTGGTTTTGTTTCGAAAACAATCTTTCCCTTGACGACGAATCCGGGAACATCGCTACGGTTGCAGCCGGCCAACAGGCCGCCGCAGAGAACCGTGAACAGCAATAGAAACCAGGGTTCAGCTTTGTTGAGCCGATCGCTAATCAGTTGCATCCGCTAGTTCTCCCTCATCCGGTGTACAGATGGCCCACCAGACATCCGGGTCGATCGAAGCGTTCAACATCGTTGTGCTGCCGTCTCCAGAACTGGTTAGGATACCTGAACTACGCGGTGCGCTGGCCAGCAATGGATTCACGGTGGCGATTTCGGAGTTTTCGGTTGGCCGGACTTGGAATTTGCTTTCGGGGCCAATGATATAGGCCGCGAATATCGGGTTCCATTCAAACCAGAATTCTTCGCCGTAAGCCCAGATGTTGTAGTACCAATTATCTGGATTGGCATAATAGTCTGCGTTTCGAGCGGACATGTATTTTTCGGCAAAAAATAGTGTGTTCGAGGTTCCGTCCTGCAGATCACGCATGCCGTAGATCTGGGTGTCATCGTTTCGGATCCAGCCGAGCGCCTGATAATTCGCGGCATATCCGATCAAACCGTATTCGCCCCACGGAACGTGTTCGATCACGCCGCTCTGACCTTCACTGATGTCGCAGGGATTGACGAAGAATTCGGTTTTCAAACGATACACGCCGTAGTAATCGCCCGTGTCCTCCGTCAGGTTCCGGACATTTTGTTCTTCCAGGTAGGGCAGTATCTGCAGGAATATCGATCCGCGAATATACTTTTCGCCGGTAATCGTTGTAATCGAAGGCGGGAACTCGCCTTGTGACGATTCAAAGCCATGGGTCGCCAGAGTCAATTGCCTCAATTTGTTGCTGCTGTCGGTGCGCCGGGCTGCGTCGCGAACCGCTTGGACTGCGGGCAACAACATGCCGATCAGAATCCCAATGATGGCAATCACAACGAGCAATTCGACCAGGGTAAAACCGTGACGTTTGGGATACATCTGTTCTCTCCAAAAAGAATGGGGTTGCCTCGTTTTGACGCGGCTGATTATCGCATATTTAGGATACGGAGTCTTGCGGAATTCAGACTTTTTTTATTTGTTTAGCGCATTCTTATTAAACTTGATTCGGTGAAACGGCTTACCGTTCACGACTTGATCAACCCGCCCAGGGGTCGACAAAAGGCTAATAAGAGATCATTATCGGCTCAACCGAACCGACGGTCTGAGTTGCCTACTAGCGTCGCGGTTTTTGTTCCGAAGTATCAAACCAAAAAATCATCGGCCATGACGTCAGCCGTTTTCATCAGCCACTGTTTGGCAAACGCTTTTACGATCGCTCCCAATTTCCCGACACCAGGCTCATTGCAATGAATTCACGGTTGACTGAAAGAATGCTGATCCTATTGATTTTTGCCTTGGCGGCCTTGGCTCCCGCCATGGGCATCCACGCCCAAAGCGTTGAACTGAAAATCATGTCGTTTAACGTCTGGTCAGCCGAAAACACCCAGTCGGGCAGAAACAAGCTCGTTCAGATCATCCAGGCTGCGGATGCCGATATTATCGGCGTACAGGAAATGGGCAACAGTTCCGGACAATCGATTGCCAGTGCATTGGGATTCCATTATTCCCAGCAGTCTGGCAGCGACATCCAGACGATCAGTCGCTTCCCGATTGTCGGCCAGTCAGCTTCAAATTTTGGAGTCTTGATTGCCATCGAGCCTGGTAACCATGTCTGGTTGTTTAACGCTCACCTGGCACCCTATCCGTACCAGCCGTACGATCTCCGAGATGGCAATCTGCCGCCGAATGAAGCGGCTGTCATTGCCGCCGCCGAGGCGGCACGTGGTGCGGAAATCAACAACATTCTGATCGATATGCAGGCATCCCTGTTATCGGAAACACCTGTATTTTTAACCGGCGATTTCAACGAACCATCTCATTTGGATTGGACCCAGGCGGCGGCCGACGCGACAACACGGCCCTTCGATTTGAAGGTCGAGTATCCGGCTGCAAAAAAGATTACTAATGCAGGCCTGACCGATTCGTTCCGAGCCTTGCGGGCGGACGAAGTAAACGATACCGGCTACACATGGACGCCCGGATATCCGCCACCGAACTTGAACGCTGATGAAGTGCATGATCGCATCGATATGGTGTACTATTCCGGCGATACCGTTGTGCCGATGAGTGCCGAGACGGTCAGTCTGGATGCCTCCAATGTCAATACGGATATTGCAGTACCCGGCTACAATTCCGACCATCGGGCTGTCGTTTCGAGCTTCACGGTTTTCCGTCCCACCGGTGGAACCCTTTTGACATTTGCCGGACTGACACACAATCCGGGTAACGCCAGCGCGCTCAACGCCAGCAACTACGGCGACCGCTGGGTAAACACTCCCAATCTGGTGATCGCATTCTCGGCGACGGGGACTTCGACCTGGGATACCTATGAAGGGGACGAGGACAACAATGGCGTTAACAATTGGAACGGTGGAGTCGCTCAATTGCAATTCGGGAATGGCAGCGCCGAATACGACATCGCCATCACTCCGGACGACGGCTTCGGTGTGATCGTCGATACGTTCGACCTCGCCGACTACGTCGGTTTCGCCGCTGGCCATACAGTCAATTGGGAGCTATGGAGTGGTCAACCGAACGTCGGTTCGTTGCTTTCAAATGGTCAAGTAATCATTCCGGCCAACGCGATTGTCCCCGTTTCCACTTCCTATGACACTCCGGTAAAAGGCCTGGTGACGTTGAGGATTGAACACCTCGCTGGTGATGGAACCGACTTGGCCGTTGACAATGTCGCGTTTCGACAATCGCCCGGAACGGAAACCGAATTCACAGCCGATTCGTATCAGGAAATTCGCGGCACGCTAGTTTCAGGGACGCTGGCTGATACCTTTGTGTCAGATGACATGTATTTGAGTTATCATCCGGAGAACCCATTGCTGCCGGCCGAGGAACCTGTCTGGCTGGTTTTTGACGGAACTCTTTCAACCGACAGCCCGAGCTTGCTTGGTCTGCAGCTGGAGGCGTCGGCGAACACGGTAGGACTGGTGCAGATCATCGAGATGTTCAATTGGAACTTTGGTCAGTACGAAGAAGTCAGTTCCGCAGCTGCGTCAGCGAATAACGATTCAGTTCAGACAATCGAACTGACCGCACAAGTTTCGGACTACGTCCAGAGCGGAACCGGCAAGGTGCGTACCCGAATCGGTTGGCGGCAGGATGGACTGGTCCTGTTCCATCCATGGACAGTCCGTATCGATCGCGCGATCTGGACAACCAACTGATCGATCCTGCCGGGTTGTTTGAAGGACTGTGGGCGTGCGGAACATACAGGAATTGGCCCGATTCGTCGAAGAAGCCGAAATACTGGAATGTGAAAATAGCGTGAAACAGAGCTTTTAAAAAATGATCTTAGAATGTAAATGTGTTAGAATCCTGCACTGACACTACGAGGTAGTATTGTCGATCCTGAGTTGAAAAATTATTTCGGAGTTTTTGCAACCATGAAGATTATCAATTGGAAAAGAAGCACGTTGAAAAATGCAATCGCAGCACTTGCCGCCTGCGGCGTTGTGGTCAGCGGAAACCATTCAGTCGTTCAGGCTGACGTGACATTGGATTTCACCGGCTTGGCGGGCAACGGAACAGGAATTCCTGATACGTACGGAGATAATTTGGCTGGCGCTCCCAATATCGACGTTACCTGGAATTCACCGGATGACCAGTCCACTGCCGATGGCTGGGACAGCTACAACAGCTGGGATGGGCGAGGCGAGGTTGGACAATGCGACTTCAACCAGGTGAATCCAATGACAATTACGCTAACTCCGGACTCGGGATTCGGCGCTTTTGTAACGAGTTTTTTCCTTGACGAGTTTGTCGGTGGTGGCGATTCGATTATTCAATGGAATCTACCGGGAACAGGTTTCTCCGGTACCTGGGACGAATTCGGCGATGCGATGGGGGGTGATGGCGGTCGAACCTTGATCACGACGGGGATGACTGCAGGCGATGCCGTGGCAGGTCCTTTGGTTTTGGAATTAACTTTGGACAGCGGTTTCGGTTCGTACCAGGCCCTCGACAATTTGACGTTCGGTCAAGTCGAAATCGCCGATTGCCTGGTCGGCGACATTAATCTTGACGGCGACGTCAACCTGCAGGACGTTAACCCGTTTGTCAACTTGATCACCGGCGGTTTGTTTCAATGCGAAGCGGATGTCAATGCTGACGGTTCGGTCAACCTGTCGGATGTCGCACCTTTCGTTGGTCTGTTGTCGGGGGGTTAATTTGAATATGAACAACCATGCCCGTCCTTTCCGACGGGCTGGTTGTTTCACAGGCGGGTGCACGGGAAATCAGAATGGCAACCGAGATGACCGTCCGGCAACGGGTTCGGGCGACAATTCGCGGGGGCGATCTTGATACCGCTTTGATGCTGATTGAACAGGAAACTGCGCGAGATATTGATCATGCGCTCCTGTTTGATTATGCTTTTCTGCTCTGGCAGAGTTTCGAATTCGGCCGGGCAACCCTGCTGTTTGAAAAATTGATTCGTGATCCACGTACGGCTTTTTCGACACTGCAGGCGATCGCCAAGCTGTACTTTCTGGCCGGCCGTTATGAACTTTCCGTCGACGTGATGCGGATTGCCCTCGACCGGGGTAACAAAAACCGGAATGACTGCCTCGAACAACTTGCCGGTTGCCTCGAACGCAGCAACCGGATGGACGAAGCCATCGAGGTTGCCAATCTTGCACTTGCGGAAAATCCCGCGTCGAGTCGTGCCACGCGATTGCTCGCGCACATCGACAAACGGAATGGTCGATACGAGAACGCCGTCCAGAAAATCACCGACCATCTGGAACGGTTCCCCGGTGATTGGGATTGGGGATTGCGGTACGAACTGGCGGCGTCGCTTGATCGAATCGGCGAATTCGATCAAGCCTGGCAGGCTCTTGTCCAGGCGAAAGACCAACTCCGCCACAGGTCGCTGCCCGGTCTGCGGGATTCGTATCGAATCCGAAATCGCCAGGGTGAGCTAGTTCGACAAATCACCGATGTTGATTTAAAAAACTGGTACGGTTTGCGCGATAAAGTCGAGCCCCGTCGCCGGATCGCGCTGCTGGCAGGTTTTCCGCGCTCGGGTACCACTTTGCTGGAACAGATACTCACCGCTCATCCCGATTGTGTTGGAACGGACGAATCAGGGATTCTGAACACCCGGTTTGTTGCGCCCATCGTCTGGAAAGCGGAGGACACATTTGCGGCCTTGCTGGAAGTCCGGGCGATGACAAAAGATCAACTGGAAGCGGGCCGTGAAATGTATTGTCGCTACACCGAAGCGACGATCGGAGAATCGGTCGGGAATCGATTGTTGGTTGAGAAGGACCCGTTGTTGACCTGCGACCTGGCGCTGCCGTTGCGGTTGTTTCCGGACGCGTCGATCATCATGCCACTTCGCGACCCACGTGATGTTGCAGTCAGTTTTTTCTTCACGATGGTTCCCATCGGCTGGAACAGTGCCCCGGCGACCGGGATTGTGGAAACGGCCAGATTCTACCACGATGTCATGCGACACTGGCTGTTATTGAAAAATCGGCTTCCCTGGCCGACGATCGAAACACGCTATGAAGACCTGGTGAACGATGAAACCGGTGAATCGAAAAAGCTGACTGATTTTCTGGGGCTGGCATGGGATGATTCGCTGCTGGATGTCGCGAATCGAACTTCGCAGAAAGTGGTCAGTACGCCGACATACGATGACATCACCCGGCCGATCTACAAACGCGCAGTCAATCGCTGGAGGAATTACCAAAAATTTCTGGAACCAGCTCTGGAAATTCTCGATGCCCATGCGGAGGAACTCGGTTATCCATAACAGAATTTGAAACGAACGCCTATGACTTCCCGACTGACATCCCGCGATCAACAACGATTGCAACAGGCCCGTGCCGCCGCGATCGAACATAGCGCTGTTGAGGCAATTCGACAGTACGCAGGATTGACAAAGAAATACCCGGACCATCCCGGCATTCTTGCCGAATTGGCGCAATGCCATGCTGGGGCAAAGGATTTTGAGCGGGCGAACCTGCTGTTGCAGCAATTGATTGACCGCCATCACACATCGGCGCGAATCATGGTGATTGTCGGTCGAACGTATGACACGATGCATTTTTATGATCAGGCATTAGTGGCATATCGCCTGGCACTGAAACATCAATTGCCTGCAGCCGACGAAATCCAGGCGCGAACGTCGATCGCTGCGACCTGCGAGCGAAAAAACGAACTGCTTGAGGCTCAGATCCAGATCGACTATCTGATGACCCACGCTGCAGATGCACCGGCGACGCTGCTGCTGGCGGGGATTCTGGCCAGCCGAAACGACGACTGGGAAGCTGCCGAAGCACAACTGCGACGTGCCGGCCAATCCGATTTGCCGCCGTTGTTGAAAGTCAGGGCCGGCCATGAACTGGCCCGTGTTCTAGAAAAACAGAATCGGTTTGATGAAGCGATCGAAACGGTTTCGATCGTTAAGCAGATTGAGCGCCCCGGAAAAGAGTCGGCTTTGGCGATCTCCAGGCAAGTTGCTCGATTGACTGAACGAATGATTGCATTGATTGGGCCACATCATTTCAAGGAATGGGATAGCTCCGCCCGCGAGGAAGCCGGAGCCCGGTCCGATCAGCGACAGATCGGCCTGATTACGGGGCATCCTCGAAGCGGAACGACATTGCTGGAACAAATGCTTGATAGCCATTCCGCGATTAATAGTGCTGACGAATCGTCAGCGTTGTTGCATTCACTCGTAACGCCTCTGTGGGGCGGACTGGACCCACTCCCGACAAGTGATCGACTGCTGCTGAAATCCATCGACCCGGCGGTGATTGATCATGGACGCAGGGAATACACCAAGCAGTTGGAGCAGCGAACAAAAGTCAAACCGGTCGGCGATCTAAAGCGCGAACATTGGCTATTCGACAAGAATCCGGAGGCGATCGTCATGCTACCGGTATTGCAGCGTGTGCTCCCTGCGGCGCGGGTGATCGTTGTTCTGCGCGATCCGCGCGATGTCTGTCTCAGTTGTTTCATGCAGTTTTTGCCGATGAACCCGGTCAGCTGCAATTTCGACTCATTGGCAAACGTCGCCGCGAAATACGCCCGAACCATGATGCTGTGGCTCAAGATCCGGTCCTGGTTGAAGTTGAAATGGTACGAGATCAAATACGAAGAACTGGTCAACGATCCGGTCGAGCAAATGCGAAGGGTGTTTGATTTTCTCGATCTCAATGTTGACGAACAGTCTCTGAAATCCACGCAGCTGTTTTCGGAGCGGGCCAAAGGCAAAGAAATCCGTTCACCCAGCTACCAGGCAGTTGCCCGGCCATTGTCCAGCGACTCTATCGGACGCTGGCGGAATTATGAAAAGTGTTATGGACCTGCCCTGCAGGTCCTGCAGCCGTTCATTCAGAAGTTCAACTATTGAACACAAGTCCCTGCGGTTATCCAAGAGTGGCAAGGACGAATGTCGCAAAAAGAAAATGCCGACGAGAGTCGCCGATCGATCGGAATGTGAGATATCCCTGTCGAATTCAAACGAAGTGAGAGCGCTGGGGCTCGAACCCAGGACCTACGGATTAAAAGTCCGTTGCTCTACCGACTGAGCTACGCTCTCGTTCCGCTGTTATCAAATTGTTCAGGCGCATTTTGGGGAGCGTCTGATTCGCAGCGTTGATTTTCAGAAAGCGGAGTTTAGCAAAAACTCCAGTCCTGTGAAGCCCTTGCAAGATGGCTTTCAATCCAGTGCCCAAAATAAATTCCAATCCGAAGTGGGCAACCGATGTGGCAATTCCAGGTCATGGCAAATGTCAGCCCGCTGGAACGTCCGCCAGCCGTCGGCATACAAAAAAAAGGAGCCGGCGGTGTGCCGACTCCCGATCGTTTAAAACCTGTCGCGTCCCGAGGCATTTACTCGTTCAGGACATCCATGGCCATGTTCCAACATTAGCCTCCACTCAGCAGGTCGATAAACGGCGCAACGTCCAGCAAGTTGACAACACCATCCATGTTGATATCCGCCTCCGCCTGAAATCCACCGTTCGTAATCAGACTAATAAACGGCGACACGTCCAACAGGTTCACGAGGCCGTCCAGATTGACATCTCCCAGAAGGATGTCGTCGCTGCACTCGACGATCTGCAGTTCCACCGCATCGATACCTGCTTCAACAACCGAGCCTTCTCCGAGATCGGAAGCACTGAACCGAATTCGCATATTGTTGGTCGGAGTCACAAAATCAGAAATTCTGAACTGTTGACGAATCCAGCCGCCAACTGTGCCCGGTCCACCCGGTCCAACGGTTTCGAGATTGGTCCATGTGTTTCCGCCATTATTGGAAATCTCAATTATTAAGATATCCGCGTTTGGCGAGCCTCCCTGGTCATTGGAATACCAGCGGAAATAGGAGATAAAAGCGATTTCATCCGGTGAAGTTGTCGCATCCATGACCGGCGAGGTCGCAATCGTGCTGCCGCCGTCAACGTCTGTGTTGTTATTGCCGCCCGTGTTACCGTTGTCGGTCACAAAACAGAAACCGGCACCATCGTCTTCGGCGTCAACTGCTGGATCGCCTCGATCGCCGTTATTGGGTATCCCTCGCTCCCATTGTCCATCGGTCGCATTACCGGAAACCGCCCAACCCAGATTGGTGTCGAACGAATCGTCAAACGAAAGCGTCAATCCGCTGGCACTGATTGCCGAAAACGTTGAAGTCGGCGCATCAGCCGGTCTCGAAAGCGTGTCCCCGTTTTGGGCATCGACGGTTACGAAGAACGAAACTTCAGAGCCGCATTCGATTGGCGGGAATACGGCGGAATAGGAATCGGAATCAATGATGGACATTGGAATCTGGACAAATCCACCGCCACTGTTGACATGCAGAATTCCGGATCCCGCTTCAGGAGTCGAACTGATTGGAGCCACATCCACTTGAAAAGAAGTGCCACCGTTGGGTTCGATCAATTCAGGCACTCCATTGGGCAGTATGATGTCGATGGCATCGATTTCCGGAGCCATCATGTTGTGCGCGTTGAATGCATCGGCAATCTGTTGATAGTGAGGCGTTCCATTCCCGATCGAACCATCGTTGTCATCCAATTGCAAAAAGATCAGCGTGATTTCAGGACCGATCATCGAGCTGCCCCCCATCGAACCGCGAACGGGCAACATGCTGATGAACAACTGAGCCACAATATCACGCGCATTGGACGGATCACTGACACGAATTTCGTTGACAGTGTCCCAAACGCAGCCGGATATCAGCTGACCACAATCGTGGATCCCTCCGCTGCAGGGATATGTCCTGAAATTCTCAGCAGAACGAATGCCGTTGTTGCAGTCACCTTCAAAGAACCCTTCGCCCAGTTCCGGATGGTCTTCAATTAGAACACCCATCGTGTCGCCGGAACCTTCACCGAATTGTCCCTGATCGTTGCCGGAAACGGCAACCAGATGATGTCCATATTCGTGGTAAACCACATCGGCAATGGACGTGTTATTGCAGGAACCGATATTTCTCATGAAGTTAATTGCAGTGCCGTTATACGTGGCATTACAGGATGTAATGCCGCTGATGTTGTCGTTATTGGACGTGATATCAAAAAAAGTTTGAGAGGCGATTGTCGGAAACGTCGGTTCAAAGGAAAGGACGAAATCCCGAACTTCATTGGCTCGGAAATAACAATTCACGTTACTCGTAGGAAATTCTGTCGTTGGATTCGGGTTATGCAGAATATTGACAGTACCCGGGTTCGCTACGTTGACATCAATGAACGGCGTGGAACCACCTGTTATGTCGTCAAAGACTTCAAAATACTGACCTCGCAGCGACGTTCGAACGGTCACATTTCCATTGACTCCACTGGGAACGTTGAAATTGCCATTCTCATCGGCGAAAACCGTACTACCTCCAAGAATCTGGACTTGGCCGTAGGGCAACGCAAACGGAACTTCCGGTTCGCATTCAAGGGCAGCTGTGCCGTCGGTAACCTGAGCCGAGACCGTACCGTTAACATCCGCGACAACCTGATTGACCGAATACAGGATTTCGCCATTGTCGACCGCAGCGACAACGAGGTGTTTACCGTAAGTTTCCAGTCGGCGCACATCGCCACGCTCAGCCATGAACGTAATTGCCAATTCTGGTTGGACGCGAACATTGGTCACGCCTGCCCAAACAACCAGTTGTTCGTCCGATAACGAAATCGGCAATGGCTTGGCGCGTTGTACGCCATCCAGAACAGATACAATTTTTTCTGCGCCCTGAAACGGCACTGCCTCGTCCATCATTTTCGAAGTATTTTCCATCATGACTTTCGTCGCTTTGGGCGGAATAAACGCCGCGTTGGCGATATTAAATCCAGCCATCTCTTTCAGATTATTGCTGGACATCACGACCGGAAAGCCTTCTTCGTTTCGGACAAGAAAACCAACCCCCGAGCGAAAAACCGGGATATTTCCCAATGTTTGATTAAATCGGAATGTATAAAAACCGTGCGTTTGCGTTGCTTTGTTCCACATCACGCCCTGAAGGATTTCGCCACTGATCCATTTCTGCGGAACCAGCGTGCCAATCTCCTGAGCATAAATGCCTTCGATTTGCTCATAGAAATTCCAAGCACTGGCTTCCGGCGAATCGCCGGTCGCAAGAACGGCCCCGTAAATCATGTCCGCC
>JBGSXT010000067.1:0-5130 GCA_041751295.1 Mariniblastus sp. | reverse complement strand
CCAGTGCGGAATCAATGGCTTTTTTGCGAGACTCAAGAACCTGATGTTGGCTTTCCACCGTCTGTTTGGCCGTTTTGTAGATGGCAAACCGATGTGCTAAATCTTCTTTGACTCGGGCACTGGTGTACGTCATGCTGTTGGCGGCAGTGTAAAATTCCTCTCCGGAACCAAGGTGGTTGCGGAGTGTCATCATTTCGTCGTAGCTCACTTCGAGGTTCTCCTGATTGGAGGTCAAATCGCTCTCCAACCGTTTGACTTGAGCTTTTTCTTTGGCAATCTGATGCACCATCTGATAGATTTCTGGTTTGATCCGGTCCAGCTGATCTTGAGCCGCATCAATCTGGAAACCGATCGGCACTTGCTGCTTGGCAGCTTGTCGGGCTTTGCCGACCGCCGTCTTTACGTAAGGAATCAGATTGCTGCCAAACAGCAAACCTCCGACGATGGCCAAGCCAAATACCCCCAGGGTCAATTTCTTAAACATTTGGTCCCTCCACAGGAAAAAAAGTGAATTAACGGCGTCGCAAATAATGCGTGGATGTGTCACGTTGCTTGCAGGGTTCTTCGCGCGCCAGAGTCGTATCTTTGGAAAAAATGTAAAGATTTTTCCCTGATTGGAAAAAAGTCGACAAATTACCGGAAACGACGAGTGTTTTGCGGGAAAACAGCCTTGTTCGGGCGTATTTTCGGGACGGATCGCCAATCTGTCCGTGATCTCGCTGGCAAAGTCTGGCGATCGGCCTAATTCAGAGTGTCTTCGACCGCTCGAATCCTGACGCCAAGCCTCGCAAAACCAGCACTCGTATTTTCAACCGATTGGTACAACATCGACCCGTTCGCCAACATCGTAGTTCTCTTTATGGCCCGGAAAGAAAATGAGTACATTCGCCTGGCCCAATGGACGCAGGTCAGACGAACCCAACCAACTTAGCGGCATGACCCGTCGTATCATTCGTTCGTAGTCGACCCAACAACCGGGCCAATAAGTTGGGCGATCGCCTCGAGCCTGATGCGATTCCGCCAATTCGGCTCCCATCGTTTGAGCTTGAATCCGTGAATATCCATTCATACGACTGATCGCCGCTTTCACGAGCAACTCGAACCCAACCAGACTGCTGACTGGGTTTCCTGGCAAGCCAAAGACGTATTTTCTGTCGCGTTGCCGCGTATACACGCCGAACCAGATTGTCTTGCCAGGTTTGACATTAACCTTGTGAAAGACCTTGGTCACACCCATTTCCTGCAGCACTTCCGGTACCAAATCGAGCATGCCCATCGAAACGCCGCCACTCAGAACCAGCAAATCATTCTGAAGTCCGGTTTGGATATGGTCGCGCAATTCCAGCGGATCATCCCGGCCGATGCCCAAATTTGTGACCAGCATTCCGGCGCTGGTCAGCTGAGCTGCCAACATAGGTCCATTACTGTTTCTGATTTGTCCGGCGTTCGGAACGACCGCAGGATCCACTAATTCATTGCCTGTAGGCAAGACCGCCGCCGTCGGTCGACGATAGACATTGACCGTTGCCGCGCCAACTTCTGCCAACAGGCCGATATCGATGGGGCGAATTTGATGTTGTGCAGCGAACATCGCCTCGCCTGCGGAAAACGCAGCCCCCTGCCGCATCGTATGCCGCCCCGGTTCTAGCGCATCGATTTCCAATCGGACAAATCGAACACCATCCTGTTCAAATTCATTGGACTGCTCGATCATCACGACCGAATCGGCTCCATCCGGCAATGGCGCACCGGTCATGATTCGCGCTGCCATGCCAGCCGAAATCGGTTGCGCAGGATTTTCACCGGCAAATATTGTCTCGACAATTCTTAGCGGTGCCTGTTTTGATACGTCTTCGGATCGTACTGCGTAGCCGTCCATCACGCTCTTGGTATGCGGCGGACTGTCGACATCGGCGAAAACCGAATCCGCCAGAATACGCCCAGATGCAGTCGATAATCGAATGGTTTCGGTGCCGACGGGCAACACGGTCCTGGCGATCAAGTCCAAAGCTTCGGCGATTGAAATCATTTTTCTAATAACTGATAAAGTTCTCGAGCAGCTGCGAACCATATTCGGTCAAAAAACTTTCCGGATGAAACTGAACACCGAAAGTGGGTAGCGATTCGTGTGCGATTCCCATCACCTCGCCATCGCTGTCACGCGCATCCGTCCAGGCATTGATCGTAAATGCAGTCGACAGCGTTTCTTTCTTTATGACCAGGCTGTGGTAGCGGGTTGCGGTAAATGGCGTTGGCAGTCCGCTAAAGATACCTGCCTGATCGTGATGAATTTGATCGGTTTTCCCGTGCATCAGTTTTTTGGCCGATACGATTTCGCCACCCGTCGCCTGTCCGATCGACTGATGTCCCAAACAGACACCCAAAATTGGCAGTCGTCCATGAAAATGTTTCACGCATTCAACGCTGATGCCGGCTTCTGTCGGTGTGCATGGACCTGGCGAAATGATCAAATGATTAGGAGCCAGAGATTCAATTTGTTCGATGGTAATGCAATCGTTGCGAAAAACTCGAATGTCCAGACTGGAATTGATCTGGCCCAATGTCTGTACCAGGTTCCACGTAAATGAATCATAGTTATCAATTACCAGAATCATTTTCGGGTTCTAACGTGCTGCCTGGCAGGATACTGGCTATCGGGGTGGCTAACTCAATGTTCCAGTTTAATGTCTTGGGACGTTCAAAGGCAGCACCCAGGACTGTCGCAACATTTGGCAATGTCGCGGGTTTGATGTAGAATCCGGTTTTAAAATCTCAACAGGAACGGACGGATGCGAGAAACACGATTGCCCGTTTTTGCGATTGCGGCGCTTGCCATCGCATTTCAAATCATGGCCATCTCGTCGGCAAGGGTTTCGGGGCAGACAACGCCTCCTTACAGTCCCAATGTCGATAAGCCGCATTCGGATTTCAAATTGCCCTCGATCGAGGACGGTGCGCCCGTACGGCTCTCCGATTTTCGCGGCAGGAAATTGCTGCTGATTCATTTTGCCTCATGGTGAGCGGGCTGCCGTAAGATTCTGCCCGTGTGGTACGAAACAGCGAAGCCCTTTATTGAATCCGGTGATTTGGCCATTTTGGGTGTTGTCCAGGAACAACATGCCGAACGGGCTCAATTGTACAAACAATGGAAAGAGTTTGATTTTACGATCGTTCAGGACGCGACCACGGACCTGAATCTGAACGTCGTGCCGATTCCGATCCTGATCGATGAGAATGGAGTCGTGAGAGACAATCGCGCACGGCCAGAAAAATTGCAGGAGTTCATTGACAGGAAATACGAACTGGTTACGCAAGCGACCGAGACATCCGCGCCAGGTTCCACGCCACCCTTGACCAGTCCAACGCCAACCCAAGCGGCAGCACTGATCGCTTCCGGGAATGAGTTGTTGAACTTTTCGAAGCCGCAGAAGGTTGACCAGGCAATTGAGGCCTTTAAGAAAGCCGTCGAGCTGGAACCGGGCAGTGGCAAAGCCCACTTCAGTCTGGGAGTGGCCTATCGGATGAGGTTTGACAGTCCGGCGGTAAAACCGGACGATTTCCAACTGGCTTCGCAAAACTGGAGCAAGGCGCTCGCAATCGACCCGAATCAATACATTTGGCGTCGTCGAATCGAACAGTACGGTCCTGCCATGATCAAGCCCTATCCGTTTTTCGAATGGGTGGAACAGGCAATCAGGGAAATCGCCGACCGGGGAGATCAACCGGTTACCATGAATGTCCGCTTGACCGATGCGGAGACCGCCCGGCCAGCACGGGAGTTCGTCGCTGATCAACAGGCTGCCGCCAATCCGGACCCGGAGGCGAAAGTATTTCCGGATAAAGATGGAAAGATTCAGGTAAGCCCTTCCGTGGTTCCGGCGATCGTAAAAAAAGGGGATCCCGTTCGAGTCCATTTACAGCTCACGGCTCAAGGGGGAGAATTCAATCATGAAGCGGGGCCGATTTTGCTTTGGATTGACGAACAGTCAGGCGGAATACCGGACAAACGCCTGATTGAATTTACGGCGGGGGACGAGCCAGCAGCATCGAAAGATCGGCTGCTGGATTTCGAATTCCGGACGGCGACTGACGGCGGTGAGAAACGGACGATCAGTGGATTTCTGCTGTGCCATGTTTGTGATGACGACGGGGTCTGTTTTTATCTAAGAAGGAATTTCAGTATCGATATTGGCCTCAGGTAGAAAGGCTCAGAGATGATTGATTTGAATGCGACCGTCTCCGGGATTTTTGGCATGGCCGTGATCGCCAGCGGGGTCATGCGATACGTTGAACGACCGGATGGTGAAAAGGGATTATGGTTTGGCCTGGTGATGGGCGGCTTGGCCATCGTCGCATCGTTGCTGTTTCATCGATGCCGGAATTTGGTTGCGCGAATATTGACGTGGTTTTGCCTCGTTGTCGTCGGAGGCTGGTTTGTTTACGAAGCATTGGTTGTGAAAGGGTTCGCTGCCGCCGAGCCGCGGATGTTGATCATGGTCGCGCTGACAATTGGAACCGGCATTTTCTTTCTGACACGCTTCAATCAGAATGCCAAAGCGTATTGAGTTCCAAACCAGTGACCCAGCCCGAACTAAATTGCCGCCAAATGGCAGGTCTGGGGCATTGGGCTGCAGGAATGGCAATGCTAATGGATCGCGTATTCGCCAATGAAAAGAAATCAACATGATGAATAATACTGTCGCGCTTGTGTTGGGCGGCGGCCGCGGCTCACGACTATTTCCGCTGACCGGAATCCGCTCCAAACCGGCCGTTCCACTGGGCGGCATGTATCGGCTGATTGATATTCCGATCTCCAACTGCATCAACAGCGGGCTCAACCGGATCTTTGTGTTGACCCAATTCATGTCGGCCAGTTTGCACGGCCACATTCGACGAACCTACAATTTCGATCACTTCAGCGGTGGATACGTGGAAGTTCTGGCTGCCAAAGAGACCATGAACGAAGGGACCGACTGGTATCAGGGAACTGCCGATGCCGTGCGCAAAAACTTGGTGCATATCGACCGCTTGGATATCGACTATGTGGTGATTCTTTCCGGGGATCAGCTGTATCGTATGGACTACCGCCAGCTGCTGAGGACACATCGGAAAAGCGGAGCCGCCGCCACG
>JBGSXT010000066.1:0-8278 GCA_041751295.1 Mariniblastus sp. | reverse complement strand
GTCCTGATCCGGACGACGTTGCTCTATTTGTTTGCCTTGATTCTGGTCCGATTCCTGGGAAAACGGGGCGTCGGCCAACTGACTCCAATCGAATTCGTCGTCTTGATTGCAATGGGATCGGCCCTCGGCGATCCCATGTTCTACCCGGACGTGGCATTATCGCCTCCCATGCTGGTGTTGATCACGGTGATCGTCTTGCATCGGTTCGTTTCAATGGCGACTCAAAGACGCAAACGCCTGCAAAGTTTTGTCGAAGGCGACGGGGCCGTTTTGATTCGCGATGGAAAGGTAGTCAGGGAAGCATTGGAATCGGAACTCGTCTCGTTCGATGAACTGAGCATGCTGCTTCGGCAGAAAGGAATCGAAAATCTGGCAACGGTTCGATTCGCCGCCTTGGAGCCGTCCGGGCAGTTGAGCGTTTTCGAATACAACGACCGTAATCGAGCCGGTTTGCCACTTGAGGCCCTGTTGCCCGAATCAGGAGTTGAGCGATTCAGCCCGAACGGAAACGTCATTCACCCAGCAGAATATGCTTGTCTGGGCTGCGGCACGTTGCAGTCGTTCGCTACGGGTCAAACGTTCGTTGCCTGCGAGAATTGTCCGGACGACGATTGGGTGATCAGTTTACGTGCCCCGTGGCATAAACAATAGCATTGCGATTCGATCATATTGCACACCGGAATATTGACCAAATCTGATTGCGAATTTAGTGCCCAATTGGCGCATGGTTTGCTCGATTTTCATTTCGACGCTTTGATCAACAGCCATCCACCCAATTTTGCATGGAGAAAATAGATGACGAAAAAAGACCTCTACAATGCGGACGCCAAAGCCAAAATCAAAAAACTGGCCGAGGGCATTGATTTCGCGATGCTCGCAACCGCACTTGATTCTGCGCCAATTCATATGGTTCCCATGAGCACCAAAAAAGTTGACGACGAAGGAAACGTTTGGTTTCTTAGTGGCGCGGACAGCCAACACAATCAAAACATCGCTAAGGACAGAAATGTTCACCTGATTTACTCAGATGTGGGAGCAATGCAGTTCTTGAATGTCTTTGGTCGCGCATCAATCACGACGGACAAAGTCATTCTTGAAGAACTCTACGGCAGTACGGATGATGCCTGGTTTGAGGGAGTCGACGATCCGAATCTGACAGCCATCCAGGTAGAGCCGACGGGTGCGTTCTATTGGGATCCGAAAAGCAACAAGCTGGTCTCAATGTTCAAAATGGGTGTGGCAGCGATGACCGGCAATGAACCTGACCTATTGGATCACGGAAAAATAAAATTGAGCTGATGCAAGAGCAGTAAGCGAAAATGAGTGCCTAAACCTCCTCGTTATGAGGAGGTTGTTTTATGTGCGAGCATTGGTACCTCAATTCGTTTCCTTCCATTCGTGTAGCTACGGATGGCGCGCCGAATGCCTAAATACGAAAGCTGAGTTGGCGTCCTCTCGGAAATTCGACCTCGCCCGAGCCAGGTAACTATCAACACGGTGAAGACTGCGTAACAGCGAACGAGGTTCCTTGGTTTCGACTCGTTTGCCCGTGGCCGGCCGACAAGACTACAGCCTAAAGCCTAAGCCTAAAGCCTACAGCCACCGATTCTCCAGAACCCTTCAATTAAGCTTGTTCAACCTGCGTGATCGCAGGTAGAATTTTGGGATAGAGTCGCTGGTCATGGCGTGCTTCGTTTCGGGCAATTTTCCAAATGATTCATATGAATCGCATCAAGACGCTTGGTTCACCGTTCGCTACCGCGACACCACTGATTGTGGGCGTCGGTGCATCGGCTGGGGGCTTGGAGGCGTTTGACGAACTGCTGCGAACGCTTCCTGAAGCGCCCGAAATGGCCTTTGTCCTTGTGCAGCATTTGGAAAAAGGGAGCGAAACTTTACTAGTCGAACTGCTCACCAAATCAACTCCCTACAAGGTCGTGAAACTTGCCGGACGAAAGAAGCTAAAACCCGGAACGGTTTACGTTTGTCCAGCCTGGACTTTGGTTCAGATCAAAAACGGATTTGCAACAATTGGTGCGACCGAAGGCCATGAACGGCCTGCCACACCGATTGACCACTTCCTGCAGTCGCTGGCGGAAGACCAAGGAGAATTTGGGATTGGCGTGATTCTCTCGGGTACTGGTTCCGATGGAACGTTGGGATTGAAAGCGATCAGCGATGCAGGCGGGACAACGTTAGCTCAATCACCCGAATCCGCCAAGTTCGACAGCATGCCGCGGAGCGCTGCCACGACTGGTGTTGCCGATCAAGTTTTGGCTCCAGCCGAAATCGCCGCCGAGTTGACCAAGTACGCGAGATTCATTGCCGAGACCGTGAGCGATTCGCGCCATCAGATTTCATCAAACAAGATTCGCGAAGCGATTCCGCAAATCACAAAACTGCTGATGGAGGCCACGAACCATAACTTCCAGCACTACAAACAAAACTCCCTCGGTCGACGCATCCGTCGCCGGATGCAAGTGTTGAAGATCGCCAATGTTGAAAACTACGTGAAACATCTGGCGGAAAATGTGGAAGAGCCGCAAGCATTGTTTCGTGAATTGTTGATCAGTGTGACGGCATTTTTTCGCGATCCGGACGCTTTTGAGGTATTGGCCAAAACGGTGATGCCAAAATTGTTTGCCAACCGTCAATCCAGCGACACGCTAAGAATTTGGGTGCCGGGCTGCGCGACAGGCGAGGAAGCGTTCACGCTCGCCATTCTCTGCCGCGAACAAATGGAAAAACAGGAATCGCCACCAGAGGTCCAAATTTTTGCGACCGACATCGACGAACGGGCTCTCAAGATCAGCCGACAAGGAATTTATCCCGTCGGCATCGAAGAAGATATATCCGAAGAGCGATTGAAAAAATACTTCATCAAACGCGGCAAGAAATATCAGGTCGTCAAAGAAATCCGCGAACTTGTTTTTTTCTCCGCGCACAATTTGATCAGTGATCCGCCGTTTGCGCGCCTCGATCTGGTTTCCTGCCGCAATCTGCTCATCTATCTCGGATCGCATTTGCAAAAAAAGTTGATTCCGCTGTTCCACTACGCATTGCGACCGAGTGGTTTTCTGATGCTTGGGCCATCGGAAACGATTTCAACTCACGGCGAATTGTTTCGACCAATTGACGCCAAACACCGTATCTCACAACGGAAAGGAACATCGGTCGGCGCGACGGCGGCGCTCGCGAATTCGAAGGCTAGCGAAGATGATGACGCGCCCATCGGTGAAACCATTCGTCCGCCAGCATCAAGCGAAACTGCGGTCGAGGACTTGATGCAAGTCATGCAGCGCATTGTGCTGGATGAGTTCGCGCCCAAATCGGTCATCATCGAAGAGGACGGAAAAATCCTGTGTGCGTCTGCCGACATGCAAAAGTATTTGACCGTCGGCACCGGTAACTTTCAAAACAATATCATTAAGCTGGCCCGAACCGGTTTGCGAATCGGTTTGCGAGCGACCTTGCAGGAAGCCCGAACGAAACGCCGCCAAATCGTTCATGACAACCTTTCGGTGCAAGTTGATGGCAAGTTGCAACGCGTTTTGCTGACCGTCCAGCCGATGCCTCGCGTCGGCGAGGATGAAGAGCTGTTCATGGTCGTCTTCCAGGACTCGGGCTTACCATTAGGACGAGGCGAAAATTCTGAGATCTCGGGCGACGCGATCGGTTTGAGTGATTCGAATTCCGATCAGTCGGCGTCCAACGCCGACTCGATTATTGCCCATCTGGAGCGCGAGTTGTCGACCACCCGCGACGACCTAGAGCGTTCCATTCAGGAACTGGAAACTTCCAATGAAGAATTGAAATCGTCCAACGAGGAATTGCTTTCGCTCAATGAGGAGATGCAGTCGGCGAATGAAGAATTGGAGACATCAAAGGAAGAAATTCAGGCTGCCGCGAATGCGATTCAGGTTGCCAATAGCGATTTGGAAAACCTGTTGCGAAGCACGCAAATCGCCACGATTTTTCTGGATGACAATTTGGTCATTCGCAGCTTTACACCGGCGGCGACAGAGATTTACGGATTGATTGCCACGGACATCGGGCGTCCGCTGTCGCAATTGATGCCGCTGGCCGACGACTTGCCACCGTTACCCGATCCGAAAAGTGTCGGTAGTGATCAATCGTCCGAAGCCGCGATTCAAACGCGATCGGGAAAGTGGTTTGTTCGCCGTGTCCTGCCCTATTTCTCGCACCGAGGTCAGCGTGAAGGGATCGTGGTCACGTTCAATGATGTAACAGAACTGTTTGATATTCGTCGACGATTCGAGTCGCTTGTCGAGGCGTCATCCCAAATCGTGTGGGTTACCGATGCGGCGGGCAGGATAATCGAAGACTCTCCTGGCTGGAGAGCCTTCACAGGTCAAACGCTAGAACAATGGTTCGATAACAAGTGGATGGAGGCCATTCATCCAGACGATCAGGAAACCACGAAGTTGGCTTGGGCCCAGTCGCTTAAAACCGGCGATCCGATTTCGTACGAGTATCGTATTCGACACCATAGCGGTGCCTGGAAGTGGACGCACGTCCGGGCTGTCGCTCAGCGCGCCTATGACGGAGCCATTCGATCGTGGGTTGGCATGAACACTGATATTACGGATCAAAAGAACCGGGAATTATCACTGGCATTTTTGGCCGATTTACAGCATCGGCTGACGGCGCTGACGACGGCGGCGGAGATTACGCGCGAAGCCAGCCTCCGAGTCGCGGAATATCTGCAACTTTCCCATTTCCTGATGATCGAAATGGATGAACAAGCGACCACGGCGAAGGTCGTGGTCGATCATAGTGAAGGCCAATGGAAAAGCTTGATTGGTGTTTATGAATTGTCCAAATTCGTGAACGATGACGAACGTCGTCAATTGGCCGCCGGTTTGCCAATGGTCGTCAACGATACCGCTTCGTTACTGCGTAAATCGCTGTCGAACAGAAATTACTCTGCCTATGGCGTCGGTGCGATCTTAAACGTCCCAAGTAAACGTCGGTTGCAGTTCCAATTTATGCTGGGCGCGGTCAAGCCGACGGCCTACCAGTGGCGCGACGACGAAATCGAGTTGATGCGAGGCTTGGCCAACATGTTGAGGCTGAAGCTCGACCGAGCCAAAGCCGAAGCCGCGCTGCGTGACAGCGAATCCCACTTGCGGCGCGTGATCAACAACCAACTCGGATTGGTCGGCGTGATTGATACCGACGGAAATCTGGTCGAGGTCGACGACCGTTCGTTGAGCATCGCCGGATTGAATCGCGACGACGTCATCGGCAAACACTTCGCAGAATGTCCGTGGTGGACCTACGACGAATCGGTCTCCACCCAAATTCGAGAAGCAATGGAAACAGCGTTTGCCGGTGAAACGGTTCGCTTTGATGTGGGGCTATTCGCGACCGGCAACAAGCGATTGATGATCGACTTCATGATGGCACCAGTTCGCGACGATGATGGAAACGTCACTTACCTGATCCCATCGGGCGTAGACATTTCAGAGCGGAAATTGGCTGAGCAACAATTGGCGGAAAACAAAGATCGTTTAGTAATGGCCATGTCGGCGGCCCGAATGGGATCGTACGACTGGGAATTGGAATCTGACAAATTTGTCTCGGATGACGAGTATTTGTCCATTACAGGGTTGACCAAAGACCAGGCGACCGGCGCGGATTTTTTGAAACTTGTTTATCCGGACGATGTCGAGGCCAACCAACAGGCGATTGAGAATACCATCAACGGCAAAAGTGATTACGACATTCAGTTCCGTATTATCCGGCCCGATGGAAAAGTTCGATGGCTGGCGGCTCGGGGCAAGATCGTGCCCGCCGATGGCGTTCGACCGTTGCGTTTTGTCGGGATGAACTGGGACATCACTGAGGTCAAAGAACAGGAGCAACGAGTTCGCGAAAGTGAAGAGCGATTGCGAAACGCTGCGGAGGCTGCCGGGTTTGGCACGGTCCACGCCGATTTGATCCAGGGAACTGTGACCTATTCTGATGAGCTTCTCAGGTTGGTCGGTTTGAATCAGGACGACGCTGATTCCTCCAAACCCGGCTCGGTTCCAGACTGGATTCATGCCGAAGATCGCGAAATGTACGCCTCGCACTTCGAGGAAACTATGCATTTGCCGGAAGGGATCACCAACAGGCTCGACCATCGAATCGTTCGTCAGGATGGCGAAGTCCGGTGGGTAAGACTTCAAGCGAAACCAGTCTATACGGGGGCAGGCATACATCGAAAAGCCACTCAGTTAATCGGAACCATCATCGATATTACCCAACAGCGGGAGTTCGAAGAATCACTTCATCAGGCGCGACAAGCAGCCGAGGATGCCAACGAATCCAAAAGCGAGTTTCTCGCAAACATGAGCCACGAAATCCGGACGCCGATGACGGCGATCATCGGTTACGCCGACATTTTGAACCGGCATCTCACTGACCCCGACGATCTCAATTGTGTCAAGGTGATTCGTAACAATGGCAACTTCTTGCTGAACATCATCAACGATATTCTAGACATCTCAAAAGTCGAAGCGGGCAAACTGGAAATCGGTCAGCGCAAGGTCCGAGTCGATCAAATCGTGGCCGATGTTGAGTCGTTGATGAGCGTGAGAGCAGCGGAAAAAGCGATCCATTTCGAAGTCAAATTTGAAACCAAAATTCCCGAAACCATCATCAGCGACGACAAACGGTTGAAGCAGGTTTTGTTGAATCTGGTCGGCAACGCGATCAAGTTCACCGAATCAGGATCGGTCGAATTGGCGATTCGTTGCGAAACCGACAGGCAGCCGGCCGTTTTGGGATTTGAAGTTTCCGACACGGGTATTGGCATGAGCCGGCGACAAATGGAAAAATTGTTCCAGCCATTTTCACAAGCCAATTCCTCTGTCGATCGAAAATACGGCGGGACAGGATTAGGGCTGACGATCAGCAAGCGACTGGCTGAGATGCTGGGCGGCGATATCACGGTTGACAGTACGCTGGGAAAAGGGAGCAAATTTTCATTTTCACTCAACCTGCAGGATGTCGATGCCCATTCATTGATCGAGCCCGCAATGTCGACGCCATTGATGGCAACACCCATCGACACGAACATCGAGCAAAGAAAAATCAGCGGTCGGATTCTTGTCGTCGACGATCGTCGTGAAATCCGCTTTATCGCCCAGCACTTCATCGAAGACGCTGGCGGCACGGTTTTGACAGGCGAACATGGCCAGGAAGCAATTGACAGGATCGCCGAAGCGGAAGCGGCAGGCACGCCTTTCGACGTGCTGGTGATCGACATGCAAATGCCGTTGATGGATGGCTACGAAGCAGCACGCCGCTTGCGGAAAATGAATTTCGATAAACCGATCATCGCCTTAACTGCGCACGCGATGGAAGGCGATCGTGAAACCTGCCTGGCCGCCGGCTGTTCCGACTACATTTCCAAGCCTCTCGACGGCCCAAAATTCGTCGAGCTACTTTCGCAGTATTTGCGGGAGAAATCGACATACGAATAGAGATTTCGATTTCGCTGGCACCAAGCTAACGATACAAAGTGGCGCGATCGACCTGATCGCAGTTCAACCAACTCGACCGCTTGTCAGCCACAATGCACGTTGTACAGCGAGGTTTCTGCGAAATTTAGCCAGCCAACAGCATTGGCATTCTACTTGCATCGCCTGTCTCGTCACGCTCAATCAATGTCGTTGATGCGAAATCAAATCACCACGGAACAAGGAATTTGAAAAATGTCCAAATTAAATCGGCGTGCAGGAAAAATCAAATACGGGTTGTTTGCCTGGATGCTGGGGTTGCCAATTCCCATCATCCTGATCGCGCTGTTTTATCGAGGCTGTGATTTCTAAGCCGAATCGCCCACCGCCCGCTTGTTCGGAATGCGATGCCACCGTCGCCATTCCCGGCATTCCTTTCAAACAACGCCACCAAGGAATCACTAAACATGAGTTTTGCGAACGTCAGGAATTTTTTGGGCTTTTTTTGACTGTTGTTTGTCAGCTGCCTGTTCGTCGGCTGCGAACGAAAAGTAAAAGTTCTGGATATCGAAACTCGCCGCGGTTCGTTGGAAATCGAACGGTCAAAAGAATCTGGAGATGTTGACATCAAGATCGACGACAAGTAGTTGCGCGATCAATTTTGACCAGCCTCTGCTTGCTCAGCCTCGACGATTAAAAATCAAAATCGCGATCCCCAGCAAAAAAATCGCCCACTCGCCGATCGCCAGCTTAAACGTCATCGCTCCGATACCGCTAAAGCAAAGGAAACTGATCGTGCGGAACACAAC
>JBGSXT010000065.1:0-1584 GCA_041751295.1 Mariniblastus sp. | reverse complement strand
TCGAAGGCCGCGTGGTCATGCTGGCCAGTGGCATCAAAGCGTCGATGGCGATCCGAATCTACGGCGATAGCCTGAAGGGCCTGGGGATCGTGGCCGCGCGCGTTGCGGATGAGCTGAAGAAAAATCTGCTTGTCGACCCACGTACGGTCAACCCGGATGTCGTCCTGGGTAAACCCTATTATGAATTCGATGTCGATCGAGAGGAATCAGCACGTTATGGAATGACGACGATGATGGTCAATGAAATTGTCGGTGCCGGACTTGGTGGTGTGAATGTAACGAACACAGTCGAAGGCCGCGAGCGATATCCCGTGCAAGTTCGTTTCCGGCGCGAGATTCGTGAACAAGTCGATCAATTGGGAAAAGTCCCTGTCGTAACTCCTACTGGCGATATTGTTCCTCTGGAGCGTCTGGCTTCGATCAAGACTTCCTGGGGGCCAGGGATGATCAACAGCGAAGACTCACGCCTGGTCGCTCATGTCATGTTCTCGCCGTCGGGAATGCAGGGCGATATTGAAACGGTCGAGTCGGTCATGGTTGGCTTGAAGAATGCTCGCGCTTCCGGCGAACTGGAGTTTCCCGAAGGCAATTTCGAAATGGTTCCGGTGGGGTCGTTTGAAAATCAAGTCAAGTCAAACCAGCGATTGGCTTGGCTGGGCCCACTTTTGGATGTCGATTACCCCAAAGAGGTTGTCACGTTCCAGGATCGCATCGCCTGGTTTTTGAATTGGGTTCCATTAGGGCTGGTGCCCTTGGCAATGCTAATCAATTTCTTCCTGTTGTACATGAGTTTTCGCAACTTCTCGATTGCTGCCACGATCTTTTCAGCGATCCCGGTTTCATTTGCCGGTGGCATGGTTGCGATTGCTATTACTGGCGTGGAGATGAACACTGCGATCTGGATCGGATTTATTGCCTTGTTCGGTATTGCGGTCGACGATGGCGTTGTGATGGCGACCTACATTCAACAACTGATCCGAAGACGACCGCCAAATTCGATCGATGAATTGCGCGAAACCGTATTTGAAGCCGGAATGAAACGCGTGCGCCCCTGCTTGATGACGACCGTCACAACGCTGGTTGCATTGATACCAGTGCTGGTTTCGACGGGGCGGGGAGCAGACGTGGCTCGCGCCATGGCGATACCCGTTTTTGGCGGTATGTTGATTGAGCCTTTTTCTTCGTTCGTTGTACCGACAGTTTATTGTGCGATCGCCGAATTCAAAATGAAGATGGGGCTGGCGGTCGAGAAGGACTCCCACGCAGACCCATAGTCAATGCAACTGATGCCGTTCACACAAGTTGGCACTGTCCAGCTAATATTTGATAAAATTTTCGAGCAGCAGCGACCCATATTCCGTCAGAAAACTTTCCGGATGAAACTGGACGCCGAAGGTGGGCAGCGATTCGTGTGCAATTCCCATCACTTCGCCATCGCTTTCATGCTCATCAGTCCAGGCATTGATCGAAAACGAGGTCGATAACGTTTCGCGTTTGATGACCAAGCTGTGGTAGCGGGTCGCAGTGATAGGCGTCGGCAAGCCGCAAAAAATTCCCGCTTGATCATGATGAATTTGATCCGTC
>JBGSXT010000064.1:0-3327 GCA_041751295.1 Mariniblastus sp. | reverse complement strand
ATTCAGCAAAAGCGCAACGTCAAAAAGCGCGCGCGACGGGGACAAGCCCCTTTCGCCCGTTAGCGCGATTTCTGTTGAGTGGGGAGTGGATGATTGGACGGCGGGTTTAGAGCGCCAAAGCGAGGGCGACGGGGGCAAGCCCATTTCGCCCGTCAAGCCCCGTTCGTTCGGCAGCGATTTTGATCCTGCCAGCGTCATTCAGTCGTTGGTAGCACAGGGTTTGAGTGGTCAATTTGATCCCCGCACTGGATTTCTATTGCCGCAGTCATCAAATTGCGGAATAGTGTAGACCCGTAGTTGGACAGCGCCGCATTGGAAGCAATACCAGCACGAAGCGCAAGCGAGTGGATGACTTGCGACAAATCCACTCGCTTGCGCTTCGTGCTGGTATTCGCGGCATTTCGTTGAATCGGAAGTCGGACGAATGAAGTTTTCATTTAATCGCCGCAATTTTCTCAAGTCGTTGGCTACGATCCCCTGCGCTATAGTGGCCTACTTCGTCTATGAAAAACTCACGGAAGACGATGGTGTCATTCGGACGATCGGGGCGCCGCAGCTGCCGCCGGCGAAACCGATCGGATTCAAACAAGACGAAAACCGTTTGTGTTTCCATGCCTTGGGAGATACCGGGCTGGCGTCAGATCGTCGCGAAGCGGTCATTCAGCAAATGCTCAGGCAGGCTGAATCCGTCATGCCGGACCTGATGTTTCTGGTCGGAGACAACTTTTACGACGCGGGCGTCGAATCGGTTGACGATCCGAAATGGGAGACCGATTTCGAAATTCCGTTCGCAGCGCGGTTTAACCGACCATTTTACGCTTGTTTGGGCAACCATGATTACTTTGGGAACGCGCAGGCCCAAGTCGACTATTCGCGACTGAACCCGCAGTGGAACATGCCTGCCCGCTATTACACTTTCGTAAAATCGATTGACGAAAATACTTCTGTCGAATTTTTTGTGTTGGACACGGATCCGATCGAGGAAGGTAACGATTCGACTCGCGCCCAAATCCAATGGTTGCGTGGCAAGCTGGCTCGCAGTCGGGCGGACTGGAAAATCGTGATCGGCCATCACCCGCTGTTCACGGGAGGGGAACATGGCTGCAGCCGCCGCAATTATCGCCAATTGGTTCCGCTGTTCGACGAATTCCAGATCGATTTGTATATCTGCGGCCACGATCATGATTTGCAATTGCATGATACGGGTCGAGGTTGGCTGCATCTGGTCAGCGGTTCCGGCTCGAAGCTGCGTTCCGTACGCTGGGTCGAGACGACCCTGTTCGCTGAAGCGGCCTCCGGATTTGCCCGCATTGCCGTGACGCCGGAACGACTGGCGATCGAGATATTTGCAACCGATGGGCTGCGATTTTCGCATGAAACTCGCATAAAACGGCAACTGGCAGTTGCTGGCGCGTCGGGAATGGGTTGATTTTTCGGTGCGGTATTTCTCTTGACCCGGCATCAACCCGGTTCCTATACTTCCGCCCACAGTGGATCGAGGCCAGAGACGGCTTGAACAGGGCCTGTTGCCCCGACCCGCGATGTTGCAATTTATCAAGGGTCCAACCCGTGGTTGGACATGTTCACGGAGGAACACGATAGCGATGGCTACATTCAGAATTTCAACGACCGACCAATTCCCAAACGGCTGGTGGCCGTTCATCGTACTGATCGCAACGCTGTTACTCGTCGGCAGTTTTCAACTGAATTCACTGGCCCAACAGCCAGCTGAACAACCAACCCCACTGCCAGCTGGGCAGCAAAATAGCGAACAGATTCAGACTTTGGCTGTCGTCAACAGTCAGCCGATTTCGCGTCAGCAGATCGCGACCGAATCCGTGCGGCGGTTTGGCGAAGAAGTTCTGGAAAGCGTGATCAACAAACAGCTGATCTACGCCGAATGCCAGACCCGCGGAATCGTGATCACTGAAAAAGACATCAATGACGAAATCGTCCATCGGGCTCGCGGATTCAACATGTCTGATGACGCCTACATCAAATTGATTACTTCGCGGCGAAACATTCCGATCAACCGGTTTAAAAACGACATCATCTGGTCGGAACTCGCATTGCGAAAACTGGCTGCTACTGAATTGGAAGTCAGTCCAGAAGACATTGCCAAGCGTTATGAATTTGAGTTTGGGCCCAAAGTCCAGGTACGGGAGATCGTACTGAAATCGCGGGAAGATGCCGAAGCCGTCTTACAGCAACTGCAAAACGCCCCGGCAGAGTTCGCGCGATTGGCCAAGGAATATTCGCTCAATACCAACAGTGCCTCGATTGGCGGCCTGTTGCCCCCGATCCGTCGCAATGCCGGCTTGCCGGCGTTCGAACAGGCGGCTTTCGCGTTGCAACCTGGTCAAATATCGTCGATCGTCCAGATTGAGAATCATTTTCTGATTCTGCAATGCGAATCGATTTTCCCAAGGACAGAATTGGCACCAGAACAGGTTTCCGAAGCCCAAGAGCGCATCGTCGAACAATTGCGTAACGATAAATTGGCGGTTGCAGCCACCGGGCTATTCAAGCAACTTCAGGAAACGGTCAAAATCACCAACGTCCTGAACGACCCGGAACTCAGCCAACAGATGCCGGGCATCGCGGCGATGGTCAATGAGACCAAAATCTCCAAGCTCTATCTGGCGGAAGAGTGTATCGCCCGGTTCGGCAACCAGATGCTCGACACCGAGATCAACCGGATGATTCTGATGCAGGCCCTGCAGAACAAGAACATGCAGGTTACGCAGGAAGACCTCAACGGCGAAATTTCGCGTGCCGCAGCGGCCTACGGATATTTCGGCACCAATAACCAGATCGATGTTGATCGCTGGCTGAAATTCGTGACACAAAACGACGAGTCAAAAATTGATTTTTATATCGAAGACGAAGTTTGGCCTTCCGTCGCGCTGCGGAAGCTGGTCGAAGCCAGCGTTTCGGTCGATCAGGAAGATTTGAAGAAAGGATTTGAAGCCAATTATGGACCGCGCGTGGAAGCTCTGGCGATTGTGCTGTCCGACAACCGCCAGGCCCTCAAAGTCTGGGACATGGCCAAGAACAATCTCAGCAAGGAATTTTTTGGCCAGCTTGCCAACCAGTATTCTGTCGAGCCGCAGTCCAAGAACAATCATGGCCTGGTGCCGCCGATTCAAATGCATGGCGGTCGCCCGCAACTCGAACAGGAAGCATTCAATTTGCAAACAGGCGAGTTGTCAAAAATCGTGCAGGCCGGCGATCATTGGATCATTTTATACTGCCTCGGTCGAACAACTCCTGTCGTTACCGATTTTGAAGCGGTCAAAGATGAGTTGCAGCAATATATTTTTGAGA
>JBGSXT010000063.1:0-8935 GCA_041751295.1 Mariniblastus sp. | reverse complement strand
GCATATCGCCCGATCCCAGCAATTTGTCAGCTCCCATCGAATCGAGTACCACCCGGCTGTCCATTTTGCTCGCGACTTGAAACGCGAGCCGGGCTGGCAGATTGGACTTGATCAATCCGGTGATCACGTCGACAGTCGGTTTCTGTGTGGCGAGGATCAGGTGGATGCCGACCGCCCGGCTTTTCTGTGCCAGTCGAATAATGTGCTGTTCCACTTCCTTGCCAGAGGTCATCATCAAGTCGGCCATTTCGTCGGCCACGATCACAATGAAGGGCAGATTCGAGGGAATCTCCCGCCGCTCTTCTTCCGTTTCCGGTTGCAGCCGATCAATCAATTCCTCTTCGCCCAGCTGGTTGTAGCCATTGATGTGCCGCACTCCTGCTCTGGCCAACAGCCGATAGCGATCCTCCATTTTGTCGACTGCCCATGCCAGAATCGCTTCCGCCTTTCGCATATCGGTAACCACCGGATGCATCAGATGCGGCAGCCGGGCGTAACCACTCAATTCGACCATCTTCGGATCGATCATCAACATGCGGACTTCATCTGGACGCCGGGTCATCAGGATCGAGCAGATGATCGCGTTCAAGCAAACTGACTTGCCGGTCCCCGTCCGCCCGGCGATCAGCAGGTGGGGCATTTGAGCGAGGTCGATCAACATCGGTGCTCCCACGGCGTCATTGCCCAGGAACAACGGAATGCTCATGCGGCTGGTCCGGCTCTCGCACTGTTCCATCACTTCACGCAGTCGCACGACCTGCCGCGTTTCGTTCGGGACTTCCACGCCGACCGTATTTTTCCCCGGTATCGGGGCGACGATCCGCACGCTGGGAACGCGCAGTGCGATTGCCAGATCGTCCGCCAGGGCAGTGATTTTCTGCAATCGCAAGCCGGACTCCAGTTGAATTTCATACTGCGAAATGACCGGTCCGGTTTCGACTTCCACGACCTGCACTTTGTAGCCAAATTCCAGGCAGGTATTTTCCAGGATCCGGGCTTTTTTCAGTGCATCGCGCTTCTGGTCTTCGAACGGAATCTCGTCCCCCGGCAGCAATAAGTCGATCGAAGGCAGTTCGTAGTCACCAATGCCCTCGGCGACCGCAGCCTGATCCAGCTGGCTCATGACTTCGTCGCGCACGGAGGGCGGTTTTGGTTTGGCCGATTTGACCGTGAAATGCGGTTTTTGGGAAATGCTCTCTGTTTCTTCTTCATCGTCTTCGGCATCGGATTCGTCCTGTTTGGAATCCGCCCCGGCTGTTGATTTCGCGCCCGGTTTTCGTTTCCCGCCGGCTGCCACGTCTTCTTCGACTTCTTCCTCTCCGTCTTCATTCTCCTCTTCGTCCCACTCTGCGGAATCGTCCTCGGTCACCTCTTCAGCCAGTTCAGATCTGCGTGCCCTGATTCGAATCGTGTTGGATTGCCGGCGCGGCAGCAGTTCTTCCAGCTCATCTTCCACTTCTTCGTCTGCTTCTTCACCGATGCGATTGAAGCCCCGCATGATCCGGTGCAGTATCCCGAACGGCAACAGTGACGCGGTCGCGACGGCAGCCGGTGCAAACATGACGCGGCCTGTCCGGAAGACGAGGTAATCGGTCCACATCATCAAACCGACGAGTGTAATACTGGCAGCCAGCATCACGCCGCCAATCGTACCCACATTCAATCGCAACAGCCCTCCCAGCAATGCTCCCAGATAACCGCCAGAACCAATCACTGGCCCGGCAACCCAATCGGGAACCACAAATGTACCGATCACGGTCAAACCCAACAGGCTGATCGTCCAGCCGATCGTTTTGAACCAGGGAGCATTCACAGGTCGCTGCTTGAAAAGTGCAATCTCGAGGGCGATCAGACCAATCACCAGATAGTACGCACCAATTCCGAGGACATGAATCAGCATGTCCGCCATCCACGCTCCGATCGCGCCACAGGAATTCTGAATCACCTCATGCTGCGGATAAACCAGAACATCCGGTTGATAAATCGAATTCAACAGCGGGTTACCGGCGACAACTGGATCCGCGGCGTCGTAGGTAACCAGCGACGCCACCAGAAAAATGATGAAGGTCAGCAGGATCACGGCAATGATGTCATTGCCGATTCTTCGTTCGTCGGACATTGCAGGAACCCGGACTTTGATTCGTGGGGCACAGTCAGTTGTGCCGCGATGACAGGGTGCCTCCATGCCCCAAAGAGCCAGAATTTTTCCGGAACCCTTCAACATCGTTATCGGCGATCAAGCCGATCACCGATCATTGCTGCTCAAACCTCGCCACAGTTTGCCTGAGAATGCAAATTGAGGGAATCAAAACAACCGGACCAGCTGAATGATGATGCGCATTAATCGGAACAACCGTCAGCAGGAATTTCATCGGACACAGAAACCGGGCGTTCGGCGGTCCAACGTTTAGAGTCGATACCCAAAGGGGTCAGACCCTTTGAAAACAGAAAGGGTCAGATCCCTTTTGGGATAGGCACTTTGAACGTGTTTCAAAAACCAGTACGCACCTTTTGCCGAAAGGTACGTCGACCGATATTGCTGATTGAAAGCCACTTCATCGTCCGGTTCGGCAACCCGGACGTACTTTTAAAACTCGTTCTTAGCATTCTATACAGTGTTCGCGCAGTTTGGTCATGGTGATCTGATTGCCGGCGCGATTGTGGACGACCTGGCTCATGAAGGCCCGGATCAAAAACAGGCCTCTACCACCAACGCGTTGAACGTTCTCGTCGGTGGTCGGATCGGCAATCTTCGATGGATCAAAGCCAGACCCTTCGTCGGAAATTTGAATACAGACGTGTTGATCGGAAAATTCGGCTTGAACACTGACCCGACGGTCAGCAAACGGCTGTTCGGATTTCCGTTGTCTAATCTGTTTGTAATATCGCGATTCATCGTTATCCCTCAGCTCTGCATCGACTTCCAGATTTCCGTGATGCATGGCATTGACCAGCGCCTCGTCAATTGCCATCCCGATTTGTAAACGGTCCCGTTCCGACCAACTGGGAAGTGAGGCCTGCAAATTTTCGATCAGGGGACCGATCAGACTGAGTTCGTTGTCGAGTACATAGGCCAGATTTTTTGCAACTGGCTGGCGGGCCGACACGCCACCCCATTGAACGTGCTCGGACATCTGCAAAACCTGCCGCACCGTTCGAACCAGATCCTGTTGCAAGGCCGATTTTGGCGAATAGCTGGCGGCACCACATTTGAGCGCTTCGACGGCAGTCTTTTCCGAACCCTGAGATGTGATCAGCACCACGGGAATATGCGGATGTTCACAGCAGATGTTTTTGACCAATTCCAGACCATCGAAATAGGGCATCTGCATGTCCGTGACGACCAGGTCCGGTGCCCAGTCAATCAATTCCACAATCGCCTCCGCTCCATCGCAGACGCATTTGATCTTCCAACCTTCGACTTTGCTCAACAGGGAAGAGACCAAATGACGGTCGACTGCACAATCATCAACGACCAGAATTTTTTTCGAGGGGGCATTCATGGCAGTACCGAATGTGTTGGACTCACTTGACTTCGTCCCAGGCAAAATCTGTGGCAAAGGTTGCCCGGTCTTTGGTTGGCCGTCGCGCATAAATCCGAACATGCTTCAGCGGATTGTATCTCAGATCAAACCGCGCCCCCGTGCGACTGACGAATCGATCCGTGCGAAATCGCCGCGACTCGCCGGCCGGGATCGGTGTGTGTTCATGCACTTGGTAATTGCGGTTGATCAGGATGTTCAAGTTCGTCCACTCCTGATCGCTATCGTTGTGAATCACCAGCACACCATCGCCCACCGGACTGCGGTCGGCGTAATGCGTATCGTAGAACGCTGCTGGCGGCAGTCCCTCGGCAGTTACCGAAGCCTCCAGTTGCCCTTCAAATACCGGCGGCATGTACCAGAACAGGGCCGCGATCGTCAGTACCGGAGCGGTGCACATGCCAATCAACAGGATCGTCAGACCTCGTGACGACAGCCGCGGAGCATGTTCGAATGCTTTCGATTGAATTGCGGGCATTGAGTCCGACATATGATAAATCCTTGGCCTGACGCACTGCATGAGTATAGCCAATCCAGCTGATTTGGTTAAATGGTACCAATGAATTTCAAACAGGAAAAACGAATGTCCACTTCATCGCAGCGGTTCATCGTCAACGCGTCCTGGTTGATCAAACTTCGCTGGGTCGCGGCGATCGGCCAGTTGCTGACCATTGCGACCGTGGTCTTCCTGTTCAAGATCAGAATTCCGATGATTTGGGCGCTGCTGACAATTATTTTGGTGACGGCGATTTCAAATTTGATTCTTTCTGCATTATATGGCCGCTGGTTTCAAAGTGTCGACCGCCGCCGGTTGCCGTGGGATCAAATTCTGGGGATTGTGATGGTGATGGACATGTTGTCGCTGACGGCATTGCTGTTTGCATCTGGCGGCCCCAACAATCCTTTTTCGCTGTTTTTTTTCGTCAACTTGAGCCTGAGTGCTGTGGTTCTGAATCGGGTTTGGGCCTGGTCGTTGAATTTCCTGTCGATCCTCTGTTTTGGAATTCTGTTAATCGAACATCATCAATTGGAACAACTGGACGTTTCCATGCGGCTGTTACCGATCCGCCAGACAGGACAGATTTCGTTGGCCCAGATTGGACTGTTCGTCGCGTTTGCAACCTGTGGCAGCGTAATCGTCTATTTCATGACCCGACTGACGGATGAATTGGAGCAACAGCAGCATGATTTAAGGGAGGCCCAACAGAAACAGTCGCGCAGCGAAAAAATCGAGGCACTGGGCACTCTGGCAGCCGGAGCTGCTCATGAGCTGGCAACACCACTTTCCACGATTGCTGTCGTGGCCCGCGATGTCGAGCAGGCGTTTGATGCCCATCCCCCGAAATTTCCTGGTGCCGAGGACGTGATCGGGGATGTCCGCCTGATCCGTAGCCAGCTGGACCGCTGCCGAAAGATTCTGGATCGCATGGCCAGTCACGCCGGCGAGACGGTTGGAGAAGCCATGCAATCGATTACGATGAGAAGTCTGGTTCAGGAAATATTGGGTGAACTTCCCCAAAACGACCAGATTGCTCTGAATCTGAAGGACGAAATTGCGGGTGAAGAGATTGTTGTACCGTTGGATTCCATTTGCCAGGCATTGCGAGGGTTGGTTCAAAATGCTCTCGACGCCAATTCCAGCCGATCCCCAATCAAACTGGACATTGAACTTGTTGATGATCTTTGGCAATGGAAAATCACCGATACCGGCGCGGGAATGAGTCCAGCCGTGTTGCAGAGAATCAGCGAGCCGTTTTTTACGACCAAGCCACCGGGTCAAGGGATGGGATTGGGGCTGTTTTTAGCCAAAAATGTGATCCAACGGCTGGGAGGAGAAATTGCGATTCGATCCGAGGAGAGACGGGGTACCGTCGTGACAGTATCGTTACCTCAACGGCATCTCGGCGCTGGGCAGGACAAAATTTGAAAAGCAACTGTCCAGACTCGGAACAAATATACGGAACAAACAGGAATTTAACCTATGTCGGATAACCGTTCCATATTGGTCGTCGATGACGATGACGTGTTGAGATTGCGGCTGACGAAGTCGTTTGCGCGGCGCGGGTTGACCGTATTTGCTGCCAGCGATTTTGATTCGGCGATGGAGCAGGCTCGTCTGCATACTCCCGATCTGGCGGTACTTGATTTGAAAATGCCCGGCAAATCGGGCTTCGAATTGCTGAAAGCATTGCGTGAACTTTCGCCACAGACGAAAATCGTGATCCTCACGGGGTACGGCAGTATCGCCAATGCAGTGGAAACGGTGAAACTCGGAGCCGTCAACTATGTGACCAAGCCCGCTGATGCCGACGACGTCCTGGCTGCATTCGGTGAACCGCCGGACGAGGAAACGCAACCCGATTTTCCACCTCCCTCATTGGCCTCGGCCCAATGGGAACATATCCAGCGTGTGCTGGCCGATTGTGGCGGGAACATTTCGGAAGCGGCCCGCAGGCTCGATATCCCCAGGCGAACACTGCAGCGTAAATTGAAAAAAAACGCTCCTTGAAAGGACGTTTAGGCGAGCAGCAGTTGAAAATTTACCAGAGTGGAACAATTGTCCCCAATTGTTTCGGAACAGTTGAGACAACTGATCTACAATGATTGGGTACATTTTTATCTGCCGCTCGCATTATTGGGGCGCGGCGATCTCGAACAAATCCGCGTGGACCGGATTGTTGACGATATGATTGGCGATTCGTTCGCTTAAGGCTCCGATTGTCATGTAGGGATTGACTCCTAACGCCGTCGGAATCACGGACGCGTCGGCGACATACAATCCGTGATGAACTGCCGGTTGGCCGTCCCCACATTCACACTGCTCTCCGTCGAAGACCTGCCCCAAATGGTTCGTTGTTCCAAACTGCGGCTCGTCGGACATGCCGCAGCCGCCCAGTGGGTGGACAGTGACCAAGTTGTAACCAAATGCCTTGAGTCGCTTGTACTTGCCACCGTGGGCTGCAGCCAGCCGTTCGAATTCCTTGAAGACCATATTGCGGTAGTCGCTGTCGCGCAAACCGGGCCACTTCACCTGGAAACGGCCATCTTTTCTGATCACACGGCCATGGGCGCCGTCGTGCCCCATGCCCAACATGACCATCGAATTGGTCAATTCCTTTTCTCCCAGCAACAAGGTAAACAGATTGCCGACGCCACGGGGTATCGCTGCGTCCTGAATCAGCAGCCGCCGGAACAGGTCCTGATTGGCGTAGTAGTTCAATGAAGTTTGAACGGTTGGACCGACTCCCGGATTGCAATTCGTATCGTCGTAGGCGCCAAACCCGCCGATGTTGGTTGGTCCCGGCATGTCGATCACGAATCCGATCGTGTCGCCGTTGCCCGACCAGTTGTAACCAAGTGCCGGCGAAAAACAAAACCCGTCCGCCTGGGAATTCATCAGAATCATCGCACTGCCAGGGCTGCCCGCTCCAATCACGACCATGCGTGAGGTAATGCTGACCGGATGACGGGTGATTTCACCGCTCTTCGATTGTTCAAAGTGAATCAGATTCAATTGGTAGTAGCCATCGTGTTTTTCAATCGAGTCGACTTCGCATTGAGTGTAGAACTCCGTGCCGTTGTGTTTGGCAACTGGCAGGTAGTTCATCAGCAGCGAGTTTTTGGCTCCGATATTGCAGCCGGTAATGCAGTCGCCGCACAACGTACAGGGCCGTTGAATCATGCCCTGGGGATTTCTCATCCGGTCATCGAGATGACGGTGGTCATACATCACCGATACGTTGGATAGATCGAAGAAGCCGCGCTCCTGGCTGACCCGTTCGGCGGCCAGCCGCCGCGCTCGCACTTTGGGCGTTTGATCCGTTGGTGTCAGTGTCAGGCTCATCTGGCGGGCCACCATTTTGTAGTAAGGCTCCAGAACGGAAACGTCCCGCAGTGCTTTTGGCCAATCCTTCTGTTCGAAGACCTCGTGGTTGGGGCGCAGGGCAATACTGGCGTTAATCAGCGACCCACCCCCCAATCCATTCCCCCCCAGGACGTTGATCTCGTCATTCATCATCACGTTGTACAGACCCAACGGATTATTCAACTGACCTTTGTTGGGACCGGTCAACATGTTCCGCGCGTTTGCAAAAACCTCTTTCACGGAATCAGGAAATGTGCCGGGAATCCACTCCTTGCCCCTTTCGACGACGCAGATCCGGTGCCCCGGCCGTAAACGACTGGACAGTCTGGCTGCACAAACGGCTGCACCGTATCCAGATCCGATGACGACGACGCCGAACTGAACCTGGCATTGATCCTGGGCCGTGAGGAACAACTGCCGAGTCGGATTGGAGAATTTTCCACCATAGTTTCCCAAACTGTTGGCATAATCGTCGCGGGCCCGTTTCTTCAAGGGCGTATCCGCAGATTTCATCCGATCGAGAATCGGTTTTCCGTCGCTGGTAGATGCGACCGAAAACGGATGACTTTCCGGCTCCTGGGCGAGAATCGGCAGGCTGATACTGGCCGCTGCTGTTGACGCGACTGCCGATTTCAGCATTGTCCGGCGATCGATGACACGATTGGCACTTATATCTTCACGTCCGTTTCCAGTTGGGCCGTGTTGATTCATGGGTCAGGTAACGTTTCTATCTTCAACAGAACATCATGCTGTTTGCGCGCACCAGGACGGCTACTTTTCTTATCGGGTAAATGGCGCGGATTATTGGGGCGATAATGCGGCACCAGGATTTTTTGAGTTCCAGAACTGGCAAAACTCAAACTTTGGGGGGAGCAGCGAAAACAAGCAGTTGTCGCAGCCTGGCTGAAGCAGGGGCAATGCAAAGACCACGGCAAATGGGGAAACCAGGGCCGTTCGCAACTTCAATCTGTCAGCATTTCATACTGAAAATATCTGATCAAATCGGTTTCATGCTGGAAGGTACTGTTGATCGACGCGATATCTGATTTACTGAGACGGCTCAGATTTGCCTGGTTCAAGTTGGAGATTTCCAGACTTTGATTCAGGGAGTTATGCACGTTGAAGCACCCCGCCGTTTTTACGTCGTCCAATTCGTTCAGGAATCGACCCAGTTCGCGGGCGAACGCTTGGCCACGGCCGTAGGTCAAGTCTTCGTAGGCAACGAATAACACATTCTTTAACGTCTCGCGATTTTTTTTCTGAAGTCGCAAGCATGATAGTACAAAGCCAGCTGCCTGTTCCGGCGTATTGCAGTTTCGTCGCATCAGGCTTTCGCAATGGGCGTAGGGATTTCGGACCAGGACAATGAACCAGGCGGGATCAAAAATCTGCTCGATTTCTGAGGCTCGAAGGATGTTGGGGGGGCTTTTTTCCAGCAGAATTGGCTTTCGCAGGTCCCAGTGTTCGTGCCAGATCACTTTTACATGGTCCCAATCAAAATGGTAACCTGTATCCCAGCTTCGATCGA
>JBGSXT010000062.1:0-3430 GCA_041751295.1 Mariniblastus sp. | reverse complement strand
TCTTGCGAATTGTTCGAGTCGTCGCGGAAATACTCAACTGCAGCGGCAATGGTCAGGTCGCAATCAACTGGGACACGACCGTCGATTTTCCAACTCCAGACGGGCCGGAAATAATAATCAGTTTTCCCGTGCTGTTCATCTCTTCAAAAACTACTGGTGAAGAACTCGCAATGCGACAGTTCTGTCAAACATGTTCGCTCGTAAATAGGGCAGTCACTCGACATTTTGGATCATTTCACGAATTTTTTCGATCGCCGCTTTCATGTCAACCACCAAAGTCGCGATTTTTGCGTCGTTCGCTTTGGAACCAATCGTATTGGTTTCGCGCAGTAGTTCCTGAGTCAGGAATTCCAACTTGCGTCCGTCGCTGGTCTTGCCATTGGCGATGGCCCGAAATTGATCGGTGTGGCTGTCCAGGCGAACAAGTTCTTCCGAGATATCAACCCGTTCTGCAAACACGCCCACTTCGCGAATCAGTTCGGAAGTCGTGACGGCAACCTGATGTTCGTGAAGCATCCGATTGATTCGATCGGTGATCCTTTTCGAGTAGCCGTCGATAACGGTCGGCGCGATGGCCCTGATCTGGGCGGTACGTTGCGAGATGAGATCACAATTGCAAAGCAAATCGTACAACATTGTCTGGCCCTCCTGGGCTCGCATTTCGACAAATTTGTCCAATGCCTGGCTCATTGCCGATTCGATTGTCGGCCAGGCCTGTTGCATGCGGGTATCTTCAACGACTTCGGAAACGACGCCGGGCAACAGCAAGATCGAGCCCATTGCCTCTGACAGCCTCGCTTCAGACAATTGCTCCGTATATGCGAGAACCTGCGCCATGTTGATTTGAAATGGAGATACCCCACCCACGAACTGAATTTGAATCCGCGCGTTGACTGCGCCGCGTTGGATTCGATTACGCACCATCGCTTCGAGCTTGGCTTGGTTTTCAGCGTTCAAGTCTCCCGCAACGCTGACTTTCAGAAACCGATTATTAACCGATCGTACCTCTGCCAGTACTTGAACTAGATCACTTTGGGAAATAGCCGCGCCATGCCCCGTCATGCTCAATAACAATTTCGATTGCTCCCCGAAAACAGACTAATGCTTTATTGCAATTAAAAGTTCGAGTTGGTTGCTTTAGGTTTTTGGCAACGAAAACGTGGCTAGCGCCAAAACGGCTTGCCCTAATTTCTAAGCGGAAAAAAAGCACTAGCCATCTTTGGCTGGATCGCCCGATTCCGTTGCACCAGGCAACTCGGTATCAGCGGGATCAGTTGTTGTGTCAGGATCGTCCAGTTTCGGTTTCTGCGGATTGGCCGAACCATCAAGGCCACCGTTCCCTTGATCCGTCGCCTCTTTGCCGGGACCGGCATTGTCGACAGTCGAATCAGAAGTCGATTCGCCCGTCAAAGCCCTTTCCAGTTCTGCATCTAAATCGGCGGGTGCATCGGATTTCCCTCCTTCGCCGTCGGTCACAGGATCGCCGGGCACATCATCCTTATCATCCGTGCTGATCATCGATGATCCCGCGTCGTCAGTTTCCCCGGTATTACGGGGAGGCGGGTTGTAGGCCGCAATTGTGATCATGCACAGCGTAATCCAAACAATAGCCGTGATGACCGTGATTCGCGTAAAGACATCGCCGGCCTTCGCACCAAAGGCACTTTGACCCCCCATGCCACCGAGTGCACCAGTCAGCCCGCCCCCTTTGCCGCGCTGTACCAGGATTAACAGAATCATGAAACACGATGACAGGAACAACAGGATTCCCAAAAACGTCAAGCCAATTTCGCCCATCTATCTCTACCTGCCAATTTCATACCGTCGCCGCAGTCCGACCCGCAGCAATAATCTGCAAAAAACCGTCCGAATCAAGCGACGCGCCACCAACGAGCGCTCCGTCGATATCTGCCTGGGAAAGTAATTCGGAAGCATTGGAAGGTTTCACGCTGCCACCGTAAAGAATCCGAACGTCCTGAGCAATTGCGGAATTATAACATTTCGCCATGATCTTGCGAAGGTCGGAGTGGACTTCCTGAGCTTGTTCCGGAGTTGCCGTTTTTCCGGTACCAATGGCCCAAACCGGCTCGTATGCCAGAACGATCCTCGCCATTTGTTCAGCCGAAATTCCAGCCAATGAACCGTCAAACTGGTTTTGAACGACATCCAGCGTTTTGCCCGCTTCACGTTGTTCCAGCAATTCACCGAGACACAGGATGGGCGTCAATTTGGCATTCAAAACGGCTTTGACTTTGCGATTGATCAATTCATTGGACTCCCCGATCACGTTCCGCCGTTCGCTATGTCCTAGAATCACGAAATCGCAACCAACATCGGACAACATCGAGGTGCTGATTTCACCGGTAAACGCGCCGGGCGGTTCGAAATAGACATCTTGTGATCCCAGCTGAATTCGAGTCCCGTGAATCCGGATTCCTACAGCGTCCAGATATACGTAAGGCGGACAAATACAAACATCGACTTCGGTTGGCAAATCGGCGGTCGCAAACTCGCCAGCCAAATCGATCGCCATCGTCCGATTCAGGTTCATTTTCCAGTTTCCCGCAATCAGCAGCCGTTTCCCTGAACGCTTCACTATCCTGCTCCGATCGATTCTTGTGACTTGAATTGGCAACCAATTGTCAGCCTAACAGATACTTTTCATTTTGCACAGAATGTTTTCTGCCCTGGGCTCATGCCTTCATCTCCAGCGATTATTCATCGCTCCACAGCTTCATTTGATTCCTTAACTCCATGGCTGGTTTCGTCACGATCCCGGAAGCATTCACTCCATTGTTTTTCGGCGGTTGCAACGTCACGTTTATTTTAGAGTAGGTCGTCGAATCAAGAGAAACAATCCTGTCAGTTGCAACAAAGACCAATCGAGCCGAAATGCATGCCATCGATAATTCGCAAAAACGGGAGACGGCCAACCGATAGGCTTCCAATTGCGGCCGATAAAAATGGACACGCGATTCCAATCCTTGATCATCCACAGCCTCGGTCTTGTAGTCGAGAACATCGGCAGCGACCAGTCGATCGTTTTCGTAAATCAGGACCAGTCGATCGATCGTGCCCTGTATCAACTGATTGCCGATATCGATGGCAAATGACCTTTCGTTGGCGTATTCGATTCGCAGTGCGTCCGGATCCATTTCTCGCAAAACTGCGATGCTGGTCATCCACGAATTTCGATATTCGGACAGAGTCAGTATCGACGATAGGTTCGGTTGCCTGATCCAAAGGTCGAACTCGGCCAGTGAAGTCTCGACATCGTGCAAGTCCAGCCCCCGCGATTTCAACTGATCTAGCAAATCGTCCCGAGTCGGCTGGAATTCATCGAGCCAGCCAATTTTTTCGAAGCAGGCATGAATCATCGAACCCTGGTGCATTTGAGGTGCATTGGCCATCGTCGAAAAAATGGAACTCA
>JBGSXT010000061.1:0-2386 GCA_041751295.1 Mariniblastus sp. | reverse complement strand
GGTGCGACGTCTTGTTCGCCGACTGCCGGGCAGTTCGCCGCGGTCGTTGTTTGGCCGACGCCGTTTCAATCATCAAATGCCACTTGCCAACAGTGCCAAGGGCGTTTTGACCTGAGCGATTGCAGCGGGGGTTCAGCGGTTCGAAGGCTGGCTGCACAATCATAATGTCGATTCATCCACACAATCAAGTCCGGGCGACAGGCAAAATGCCGCTATGCCTGCCTTGCATCGCCTGTCACTTTCCAGCTCTGCAGTTTGCACCTGGAATCCAGGTGACTCCATTTTGTTTCGAACCTGAACCGGGTTCTCTTAATTGAATTCCATCGCCGAGTTGAAATGGAATAGAATGCAATGAATATTCCTTCGCAACAGCTTGGGTTCAATTCCCATGAAATGTTACGCCAATCGCCGACCAGTTCAGTTTTCACAGAACCATCGGAACATGATCAACGTTCCGTCGCTTGTGCATTGTCTTGCCGCAGCGGCGTTGATTGCAGCAATGGCAATCGCGGAGACACACGCATGGGGGCAGCCAACCGACGACCGACTTGTGGAGGCACGGCGACAATTTCAGTTGCAGGAATTGATTCCGTCGCGATTTGGCGGGTGGATTTTTCAAGTCGGAACCGCGCCGCGGATCATCTGGCGAGACGTCGACGAAATCCGACGGCTTGGCGGTGACGTCCCGTTTCATGTTCGCTGGTTCGATATCGATTTGAACCAAGCCAATGCGCCCAATTCGGAAGGTCGCTGGCTGGCATGGATCGAGGGCATGGCTCCGAATGGAACCCCGTTTCGAAGATCCCTCACGTTTTTTGCATTGCCTCAGAAGATCGAAAACGGTTTCCTACCGGATTTGACCGTTCAGCTGCCGATGTTTCCCGGCCCAGGCGCGCCGCCGACTTGGAAGGAACATGAATCGGAATTTGACAGATTCGCCAAGGAATTCCTGACTCGTGGCCTAATCGACAGCGAGCAAGGTGCCATCCTTGTCGCTGGAATCAGCGAATCCAGGCCTCGGGGTCGGCCTGTGCAGTTCGTCGAAACCACCGGCGTCGTTAACGATGACTACCATTTGGCGCTGAAGCTCAAAATGTTGGACTTGCGCCAGCGGGTTCGCCGCTTGCAACCTCCTCGAGCCCGCATTCCTGCCGCACCTGTGTTGCACAACGGCTCCAGCATCGAAGCCGACGTTCCCGAATCGGCCAAGCAGCAAATCGACGACGTATGCAGACAATGGGTCGAGGCGACTGGTGAGCCTCTCGTCACACTGGTTGCTCGCAATAGCGTGATTATCACGCACGAGGCGTTTGGGAACGACAGCAACGGTGTTCCCATCGATAAGGACTATCGCTGCTGGATTGCTTCGCTCACCAAATCGGTCACTGGCATCATGTTCAGCCAATTTGTCGATCAAAAACTGATCAAACTCGACTCATCGTTGTCGACCGTGTTTCCCGATTTTCCTGAAGACGATCTGCATGTCCCCACGTTTCGTCAATGTTTAAACCATACTGCCGGGCTCGATGGCCTCGGAGAATTCGGCGGAATGCGGAATCCGCAACTGGAAAATGTTGTCTTGAATGGAATCGATGTCATCACGCCCGGTAAACAATACGTCTACTGCGGACTCGGTTTCGAACTGGCGGCGAAGGCAATGGAAATCGTTTCCGGTCAAAGTGCCGTACGATTGTATCACGAACACTTTTTCCAGCCACTTGGATTTGGCGATGTGGTTTTGCGAAATGCCAGTTCCGACGGAGAGTTCACTGCCATGGAACTTGGCATCTTGGGGCAGTTTCTGGCCAATCGTGGAAGCTATGGCGGGCTCGAGTTTATCTCTCCACAAACTTTCGATGAACTGTTGCCGAAGCCGCTGGCGGTGCCGGGAGTTCCCGACCAATATGGCCTGGGACTGCAATGGATTCGCCAACTCAAACCGGGTGTCGCGGCTGATTCGAAAAATCCCGAGGATCAGTTGTTCAGTACGCAAACCATCGGGCACGGCTCATTTTCCGGATCTATTATGGTCGTCGATCTGGAGCAACAACTGGTCATCGTCCAAGTCCGCCGAAAATTTGCCGATGCGGACAGTGCCTGGTGGACGCGATTCTTCCAAACGATCGCCGCCGCTACTGCCCCGCCAGCAGCTTCACCGTTGTCGCCGGACGAAGCAGACGAGTAAGTCGCTATGGAGTCCGGACGGTCCGGTTGGAGTACTGCCGTTTTGGTGGGCCACGTTGAGCTCGATGGAATCAGCTCAGGTTCCCGATGTGAGCTAACTGGATCGAAAACCTGGCGATAGGGGGGCTGGTAAAATCCAGTTCGCGGAACGAATCGGAAGCCAATCCAATCGGCAAACGTTCAATAGACAGCGAATATTTTC
>JBGSXT010000060.1:0-1666 GCA_041751295.1 Mariniblastus sp. | reverse complement strand
CGATAATTCACGATTCAGCTTTGCCATCGGACCGGACATCAGTTTTTGTCCGGCATCATCGAACAGCCCGGATCGCAAAAACAGCAGCGATGCGTGCCGATCGTTGTCACTCCAGGACGCCAGCGTTTTCATCGAACCTGCCAACGGATCAGCTCCATCCAATTGCAGACTTTCCGCAACCAGCGCCTGAGTTCCAAAAGCAAACCTTGCCCTCCCGCCGGCTGCAGGTTCGACAAATCGATAAGCGCGTGTCGGACCATGGGCGTAAAAGCTTTTGCCGTCGCCGGTATCAACCAGTTTGGGATTGTCCCACGCCAGCAGCAAATCGTCCGCAGGAATCGAATGCGTGGCTTCGATAATAAAAAATGGATCGTAGGAAAAGTCCACTCCAGAGTGCAGTGTCATCGTCACTCGAGCGATTTCGTCAAGCGTCAGACCGACTTGCTGCTGCCAACGCTCAATCCGCCCGTTCATGTCGGGGCCCAAGGCCTGAATCAGTCGTTTTCCTTCTGCAGAGCTGGACAATTCGGACGGTTGAACAACAAATACCATTTTGGGGGCTGAGGGCACGAATCGGAAACTGATCGGCGGGCCAAGAGTTGGTGTTTCCCAAAGCGATTGGCCATCGTCGTCGATCAGAATTTGATCGAACGTCTTCGCGACTCTAGTCTTGCCGTCATTAACCAATTCTGCGGTCGAATTTTCAAGTGCTTCCGCTTCATTCGGTTTTAGTACCAATTGTTCTGTTGGATTTCTATTTATGTCAATCTCCTCCAGACTAGCCGTACTAATTGGCCGGTTGATCGTCAATGCAAAAATAATTACAGTCAAAATGCCAATTGCCAACATGCTGCCAGCGATTGACGCGGCCTGAGAAAAGCTAAACTTTCGACGCTGAATCACAATCGGATGGTCCTGGATCGAGTTGATGCTGCTAACAACGGACATGTCTGGATCAGCGTCAGCGGTCTCCGACAACGAAGCTGAATTGTTGCCAAACCGAAAGTCGGGCGAATCGACTTCTGTGACCGAGTTGGAGCTGATTGTTTGCGGTGATCGTGCCAACCATGACTCGTAGGCAACCAACGTCGCATTTTGTCTTGATGAAGATGGCGATTCATCCCATGGTGCCATCCGTCGGCAATGCTCGACAATTGTCTTGGCGTCAGGGCAAATCAAATTCTCAGGAATAATCATCGACTGAATCAATTGAACGGATTCCTCAGGAACCTCAAACTTCTGCAACCGCCTGATGTCCTGGATGCCCAGCTTCCTGGCATCCGGCTCGACATCGAGCTTTAGTCCAGTCAGCAGCCGAAACCACAAATCGCCCAAATCGCCGCAATTGGCAGCTGTTGCTATACTTGAATCGTGGATTGATTGACTAACAGATTCGATACCGGCTGAAACCGATTTGATGGGAAACATCAATTGCAGCATTCCAGATTTCGAGATCCACAATGAATCGGGAAACAAGCGTATTCGATTGAGGCTTCGATCGTGCAGATGCGACAGAACTGATGTAGCCTGCCCGACAATCTGGTGCGCCTTCTTCCATGGCAATCGGGTTTTTAATGGAATCCTTTCGAGTAGCGGTTGTCCATCTGGAACTTCCGAGACAATGAACCGATATTGAGGAATCGCCACAGATTCAAATACCCGTAAC
>JBGSXT010000059.1:0-3910 GCA_041751295.1 Mariniblastus sp. | reverse complement strand
GGACTGGAGCCCGGCCTTCCTGATGACCTGCGGACCGTACGCCATCAGCCGGCACCCGATGTACGTCGGGGAACTCGCGCTGTGGCTCGGGTGGGCGATCCTATACGGAAGCATCCCCGTGCTGATCGGCTTCGCGGTGCTGGGCGCGGTCGTCGCTCAGCTCGCACCACGCGAGGAGCGAGCGCTGGAGGCGAAGTTCGGTGACGTCTACCGCCAGTACAAGGCGCGAGTCCCCCGGTGGCTTGGCGTCGCTCGCCGGAATCGGGTACCGGCCGAACCAGGCGCTGCACCTGACCGGCGGGGCACGTAGGCTTTCTGGGGTTCATCGTCCTGATGAGTCAATGTGACAGAACATCTCTAATAACCGTGAAATCAGTTAGTACGCCCCGGTAGCGGCGGAAGAAGTTGCAGTTTTTTTCCCGGTGCGGGAATGAGAAGTGTCCATATCCCCAAAGGCCTTTTGAGGTGGCCCAGACGTGCCGGGCGTGCGAACCTCTAAGATTGTCGGCTGGCATCCAAGCTACAGGAGGGTCTCGATGGCCAGCAGGAAGAAGAAAACAGTCCAGCACAATCATTGGACGATTACCCGTGAATTCAAACAACACGCGGTTCAAATTATGCTCGACGGATACTCGATCAGCAGCGTTGCGGAAAATCTGGAATGCTGAAAGTGTCATTAGTTGCTTCGAGACCCAGCCAGTGATGAGCGCTGCAATCCGGTACTTTCGCACATTTGACAAACCGAATCTGAGCGCCCGGTGTCAACGATCTCAAAACAGCCACAACGACGCCAACAGCAAAGCGCTGGCCTGTGAATCGACCAGCGCACTGGATGAACGGTCTCTGTTGCCGCAACACATCCAAACATTTAGAATCCGTATTTTGAAAAGCCACCGACGATTTTTTTGATGGAACCAGCTTTATCCCGTCAGCTGACATTCCTGTTTTCTGCAGCAGGGACTAGGTCGGCGCAGCACTGCTCAACCGGCGTACCGAACGGGGACTTTATTGGAAGCAAAACCCAACCGGCACCCATCGCCACCATCTCAGACATCTTGCCCACTAACGAACTCCATTGGAACTCCAAATGGCGATCAGTTTTTCTGCCAATGGCACCCTCCGGTCCTTGTCCCTCTTGCCGTCCCTGACCATGATCTGTTTCCGGTCTGTGTCAACATCCTTTATCCTCAATCGACAGGCTTGCATCAACCGCATTCCGCTAAAACCCGTGACCGGTTGCCCAGCGATCGTACAACGTCGCCAGAAAAAAACTTGAGTCACTTGACGCCAACTCCACGTACGAATAAAACTCACACATCACAGCGCGGCGAATATCCAGCGCGGATATCCAGCATGCTGGATAATAATTGTTATCTGGACAATTCACGCTCGATCTGTTCTTGCCGATCCTTGTTTCGCCGGTCCAACTCGTCGGCAATTACGCGAAGATCAGCCGCAGACATTGCTCCACGATCCTTGATCCAAAAATACTGGAAACCGTCATCTAGCGGCCCGATCTCGTTGTACTTGTCGCAACTGGCAATGACCCGTTCGCGATGTTCCTTTTTACGATCCATGATGCCCGATAACAAACCAAAGCAATCGAGTTGCCGTCGATGCGTTTTAGGATGGAAAATCAATCGCGGCAACCGATTGATTGGTAGAGTTCGGCGGGGGAGGGTGTATCCGTGAGACAGCGATACGAATACAAGTTCGTCCGCCTTGAACAGAGTGGCGGCTGGATCACTGGTGGCCTGCCGTCGGCATCGACGCCACCAGCGTCAACCCCCAATGAACTGCTGATAAACCACCTAACGCTACACGTTTCCGCCTCCGGTCGCTGCATGTTTCGACCATCGTCAACTGCCGATTCAAAATAAAAAGTAAAGGGTAAGTCGCAGTTCAGAAATTCGTCTGATAAACCCGTTTCCCGTCCGCGATCCTGGAAAACGTGAGGTTGAGATCAACCGAAAAAGTTGCGTTGGGCGTCGGTTCGGGGTACTCTTCGCTTCTCGTCCTATACGGTGGAAGCCATTCCAAATACGGAGAGATCGAGTAAACATGACCGACCGAACGCTGAGGATCAACGGTATTGAAGTTCCCCGGTTCCTTTACGGAACCGCCTGGAAGGAAGAACGGACTCAAGATTTTACCGAACTGGCTCTGCAATCGGGGTTCCGCGGCATCGACACCGCCAACCAGAGACGCCATTACGATGAAGCAGCAGTCGGGCAAGCGATCACGGCATCAATCGCCAGTGGTTTGTTGGTTCGCGATGATCTGTTCGTTCAAACCAAGTTCACGTTCCGTCCCGGTCAGGATCATCGACTCCCCTACGATCCCCAGGCACCGATCCCCAGTCAAGTGGAGCAGTCGTTTGCCAGTTCGCTAAAGCATCTGAACGTTCAGCGTATCGACTCATATTTATTGCACGGTCCTTCAAGTTCGGCGGGACTGACACCCGACGATTGGGCTGCCTGGCGGTCGATGGAAGCGATCCACGACAGTGGCCGGGTTCGGATGCTAGGTGTCAGTAATGTGACGTTCGAACAGCTCCAATGTTTGTGCGATGGAGTGCGCGTTCGACCGAGTTTCGTACAGAACCGATGCTTTGCCACTACGAGATGGGATCGTCAGATTCGGGAATTCTGCAAAGCCAACGGAATCCATTACCAGGGATTCTCGCTGCTGACTGCCAACGGCAAGGTGTTGGCATCTTCGGATTTGGCGCAGATCGCCGCAAGCCACGGTCGCACAATCGCGCAGCTCGTTTTCAGGTTTGCGATCGAGGTCGAAATGATTTCGTTGACCGGAACCACCAACACTGACCACATGCGAGACGACTTGGACGTCTTTGATTTTCATTTGAAGCAGGAAGAAATCGAGCAGATCGAGGGATTGGCTTCCAAATGATGACAACCAGGACGAACTCGTCGGCCATTCCAAAAAACGGTCGTTTTTTGTCCTCCCCATACAAGGCGGCCCATCTGACGATAAACGGGCTATCGCGAACTGGTGGTCAAGCGAAAAGGAAAAAAAGCAATCCCTGTTCAGTATAGTTGAGCGGCCAGGTAGCCGCCTGATGGGCCGATGATCACGCCCCATGTTTCGCCGGCTCCGAGCGTCAACTTTTCCGACTGGACCTGTTCACCATCCGGTTTGATTTCCACATTGAAGGTCCCGGGATCCACCTCCCAGTTTATACCGGTTTTGGGATCTTCGGATCCCGCTCCGGCGGCGATCCTGTACTCCTGTTTGTTGATGGTGATGACCACTTCTTTCGCGGACTCGTTCGCAATGAACAAGCGCGCTTTGCCCGGTGTTGGCAACAAACCCGCAGCCTTGGCGGCTTGGGCGTCTCGTGACACCAGAGTGATCGCAGTTTTCTGACCGTCGGCTTGCAATTGAACGATCAGGCTGCCGGTCGGCCCGTCGAAGGCGAGCTTGGCGGTCTGTTTTTCGACCTTCGCTTCAGCCGGGTTTTCCTTCCACTCACCCCATTCTCCGGACGCCAGTTCACTGCGATAGAAGTCCACAACCGCACTGTGTTCCGCGACGACCGATGTGCTGGTCTGAGTCCGGAACGGGCTCCCTTCCGACTGCATGCCGTTGTGTCCTTCTGGAACCGGCAAACCGTCGTAGCTGTCGGCCACCAAACCACCGGTTGACTCTTTGGGGGTGGAAACCCGCTTCCCCATGACATCCACGTCGAAGCTCATCTCAAAGCTATACTCGCTGTCCCCAAACTCGCCCGGTTTGGCCATCCGCGTGACTCCGCGAGCTCGACCGTCTTCGATCACGATGTCGCCATCCAGTCCACTGTTACCGCTGACGCTCATATTGTCGGCCCAGATGGACATCGAACTCACGTTGTCGTCGGCGTCAATGAGCAATTTGACTTGCGGTGTGA
>JBGSXT010000058.1:0-5461 GCA_041751295.1 Mariniblastus sp. | reverse complement strand
GACGATTTACGAATCGAGAACAACTGACATCGGTCACGAAACTGGGCAAGAAGGCATTCGAGCAGGCGGCTGGTTTCCTGCGAATTCGGGGCGGCGACCAACCGCTCGATAATTCGGCGGTTCACCCGGAGAGCTACCCGGTCGTCCAACGCATGGCCAGGCAATTGAAGACCGATCTACGAACACTGGTTGGAAACGCGACGTTCAGCAAAACGCTCAACGCTGCGGATTTTGTCGACGATCAGTTTGGTCTTCCAACCGTTCAGGACATCATTTCCGAACTTGCCAAGCCGGGCCGCGATCCACGGAACGAATTTCGCGCCGTCAAGTTTGACGACCAGGTTAATGACATCAAGGACTTGAAACCGAATTCGGTCCTGGAAGGCGTGATTACCAACGTGACTCATTTCGGGGCCTTCATTGACCTCGGCGTTCACCAGGACGCGTTGATCCATATCTCCCAGTTGTCGAATCAGTTTGTGGCCGACCCTAATGAAGTGGTCTCTGTCGGAGATGTGGTAAAAGTGAAAGTGCTGGAAGTCGATGTCTCCCGGAAACGAATTTCCGTAACGCGCAAATTCTAACTCAAGCGTCACTTGCTTCCGGATTCATCCACATTGGATTCGGTAAATGCATGGCCAATGTACGCCGGCTGGGCGCATCGGTGACTGGATACTTGTTGATTCGCCGTTATTGAGTGAATAGGGCGCTCAGCAAGCCCGAGCTTGAAGCCGTTCGTTTGTCAGCAAAACGAGGTCGATCCTTTGCAGATCGGCAATGGGTGAATTCGACGGTCAAGCGATTCAAATTGCAGTCAACCATCCGTCCACGCGGTCGCCAAAGAATTCACCCAATACCCAAACAGCAAATCAAAGAGGCCGGACCCCTTGACCCCTTTGATTCCTCGGTCATTTGGCGGAGTAGTTGCATTTTTCTTCCTCTTTGAGCCACAGCTTCACGAAGATGCCTGAACCTGATATCGTCAGATTATAGATATTAATCCCAAAGCCGTTTTTGCGGAGCTGCATTGTTTTTGCTGCCTCTCCATCGGTTATCAGGCGCGAGAGTTGATTCCATCGTTGCAAAAGTGGGAATAAAAAAAGCGACCCGAAAACGATGTTGCGACCACGGCCATTTTCCGTTAACCCAGGTGTGTGATGAGAGCAATCGTTAATGGTCTATTGTTCGTAGCACTCGCAGGCTGTTGCTTGATCGTCCTGGCCGACTCGTCGCTCGGGCAACAAGAACAGATTCCGGGCACAAGTCTCGACGCGAAACGCTCGGCCGACTTGCCTTTCGATCCAGCGAATCAACCGCGACCGACCGCGATTAATATCGATAAAGTGAAGGAGTTCGACCGCGTTTCCGGCATTTGCCTGGACGAGGACGAGTCCGTGGTGGCTGGCGCATCGGTTCAAGTCTACCGAAAGACCACTGGTCGCGATGAAAAAAAGGCGATTGAAGAGCCGGTTGCATCGGCAGAGACCGGGAGCGATGGAAAGTTTGCTTTTGAAAACCTGCAAACGCAATTTCCTACCAATAAATTCGACAGTAATTATATTTTGGTGGTTCGAAAAAAGGGCTATGCCACAAAGTTTCTTAGTTCGCTTAGTTGGGAAACGGGCGAACAATTAGTCAAGTTGTCGAATCGGGCGATGGTAAAAGGCGTCATCAGGAACGATCTGGCGCAACCGGTGTCGGATGCAGCAGTATCATTCTACCATCCGCTCAAAGAATCATTTCCCGATGTATATGCGACCAGGACTGACGGAGAAGGGAAATTTCAAATCGGCGATTACCATACTGTCAATTCGGCGGCACACAACGTTGACGGAAAAATGCGAGGAAGTATCGCGTTTCCTCTAAACGTCAGCCATCCTGATTACGGCAGCGTTTCGTTCATGATCGAGCGGACGCCAAACCTGTTCCTGATAACAATCAGTCGAGGGGCCAGGTTCGCTGGACGGATTGTCGATGAGCAAGGCGAACCGGTTGCCGATTGCCGGATTTCCATGCAATCACACACCCAGGAGCCGATGATTTGGGCCGAAACAACGTCGAATAAAGACGGTAAATTTCAAATTGCGAAGTTGCCGGACATTCGCATAAACCTGTTCTTCAAAACCGACGACTTGATCGGCCCAGCCATCGAACTTAGCGGTTCGCCGGGATCTGAGACGAATTTGGGAGAACTGAAACTCGTAAAACCGATTGTAATTCAAGGCGTCGTGATCGATGACGAAACCGACGAACCGTTGAAGCTCAAGGAAAGTCTGATGTACAGCATTGGTTGGCACGGCCCAGAGCGTCCCAACACATCAGCAATAATTTCGGGTACGGAAATTCAGGCCGACGGGACTTTCGAGTGCCGTTTTCTCCCGGGCTTGAATTATCCTTACGTCTCGTCAGGCTACCTGCAGATGATCGACCAGCCATACAAAGACGGGATCGAAATTACAGCCCAATCCAGGCAAAAACTCGAGTTTCGTGTCAGGCATGGAAAAATGGATGACGAACAAAATTGAGTTCGTGAAAATCCATTGAATGCTTGGCTCTGTACGAGAGTCGCTAAAGTGAAATGATGTTTATGCCATTTGGGCTGTGATCACTTCCTCTGTGTCTGCCGCGACGTCGAACGCAATGCGCTGCGCGCCGAAGTGGTTGAGCGAGCTGAAGCATGGCGCTGGGGATCGTTGTGGCGATGGTTACAGAAACCGGAACCCGATCCGAAACTGCTTTCACCGTGGCCGGTTGCAACGTTGGCGGGATGGGTGGGTGGAGTCAACATGCCGCTCAGCGAGCCCGAGTTTCAAGCCATCGTTAATCCTGGTACTAAAACAACATCAGTCGTTGTCGAACGTCACACCAGTTTTTTTGTTGACAACGTGATTACGGAAATCAAAGGCGACGTGATCGCAATTCCTTTACGAGACGAGATTATCTCCAATATTTATACAAACAGTGTCTTGCTCAATGTGGTGCCAAATCTTGGAGACATCAACTTGGATGGAGTCATCAATCTATTGGACGTAGCTCCTTTTGTAACGCTCTTGACGGACGGAGAATATCAAATTGAAGCCGATATCAAATTGGACGCCGCCGTTGATCTGCTGGACGTCGAGCCTTTCGTCTCTCGGTTGACCGGGAGTTGAAAGTTGCAATTTGGGTCCTTGCGCTGGCCCGCGCAAAGAGCAACGCGCGGTGGGCGGACAACGAACAGATCTAGACGGTCGTGGGGTAGGCTACTACTCTTCCGATTCGATCTCGCGCAATTCTTCGACCCAGATGCGGAATCCTTCCTGGCAATCGGCGACAGGAAAGTTTTCCGTCAACGCTTGGCGAAACGATTCGGCAGCGGAGCGTCCGAGACCTTTTGAAACCGCCTCGGACATTCTTTCGTCGGGAAAACGGTCTGCCGGGTCATTGGCAACCATTCGGGCAAGGCTGGAAGTCAGAAAATAATCATCCGATATTTCGGTTGGCAGCATGTCGGGCAACCGACTGGCAAGGTCTTCTTTGGCGCGTTGCAGTTGGGACAATTCGGTATCGTTGCTGAACAGCGGTTTTCCGATCAGCATTTCAATCGCGACGTAACCCAGACTGGCGATGTCCGTCGCTTCCGTCAGAGAACCGGACTGCAGGACTTCGGGGGCAGCGTAGGCGGGAGTACAGGCGCGGCCCGGCACATTGGATTCCAATTGGATCGCCGATCCGGTGTCGATCAGTTTTGAATGGCCGCTGCTATTGAGCATGATGTTGGATGGCTTCACGTCACCATGAATGATCCCTTCCCGATGCAGCGCCGCCAGTGCAGACAGTGACTGGCGAACCATCGTGACGGCCGCGTCCCTTCTGAATCGTGGTTGCAGCGGGCCGGCCGTGATCAGCGTCCGATTGAAGTGTTCCCAGCGTTTGGCGCTGAAACGTTCCTTGACCGTTCCATACATCCGCGCGGTTAATAGCCGGCGCAAATCGTATCCATCAATCCACTCCATGACCATGATCCGGATTCGATCGCGATCCAGAAAGTGATGGACATCGATCAGGTGCTCATGCTGAATGCGTGCCACGCCCGAGGCAACTTGCCCGATGCGAGACATGTCGGCATCGTAGTCCTCCAGCGTCCGGTAGCTCTCGGGCGAAAACACTTTGACCGCGACCGGCAATACAAATCCGTCCGCGCCGACCCGTTCGGCCAGAAAAACCGTCCCCTGGCCACCTGCGCCCAGGGTACGAGTTAGTTGCAAACTGGTCGACCAGCCGATCCGGTCGCCTTTAACGATTGCCGCATATTGATCCGTCAGCTGTTGGCATTCGCTGGAAATTACCCGCGCATTCTGTACGTCTGACTTTGTCAGTCCCAAGGTAGTCGTTTGCAACATGATCCACCAAAACTGTGACTTGTTGAGAACCTGCCCTATCAGAGTCTGACACCTCGCGGGGGCACCTTATCAGAGGAAATGCGGAATTCGGAATGCGGAATGCGGAATCTATCAGAGTCTGACAACTCGCGGGGGCACCTTATTCTTCATTCCGCACTCCGCATTCCGCATTTACGGTCAGCCTGAATCGTATTTGAAATCATTGCCCACCGTCCAGTTCATACTTTGGGCAGTCTGAAATCCCCTCGAATTCCAAGTTTCAAGCGGTTTTCCGGTCGCGGAATCTGCAAGTCTTTATCGACCAGGTTGATCAGAATTTGCCCTTGGCGATATCGAATCAGGTTCCGGCAGAACAACTCCGTCGTACTGGAAACCCGGTCGGCCGCCTGGGCTCCGACGTGAGGAGTAATGAGTACCCGCTCGTTTCTCCATAATGGGCTGTCGGCGAGCAGTGGTTCCGGGTCGACGACATCCAAACCGGCGAACGCGATCGTCCCATTTTCGATGAATCGTTCAAGGCTGGGTTGATCGACGACTTGCCCGCGGGCCACGTTGATGAAATAGGCACCCCGTTTCATCAATGAAAATTGTCCGTCGCCAATGCACTTTCGGGTCTGCTCCGTCAACGGGAGTGTGACAATGACGACATCGCCCCGCTCGAACAATTGATTGAGTTCCGCCGCCGGCAGGTTTTCCACGTAATCCTGCGCTTCGAATTCCGGGAACAGATCGGTGGCGATGATTTTCCCGGCAACATTCTGTAACAGCTCCGCAATGCGACGCCCGTTGCCGCCAAATCCGACGATCGAAACTGTTTTGCCATGCAGCGTGTCCGTGCGGCAGCGAACGAATTCTCTTGCCTGCTGGGCGCGAAAGCAGTTGGGCAATCCGCGAATACCGGCGTACAACAGGGCCATCGTCTGTTCGGCAACCTGATTGGCAAACAGCGCCGAGCAGCCGCTGACCGTGATACTGGAATCGATGACTGCTGGAACCAGGCAGTGATCCAATCCGGCTGCAGATGACTGAATCCAACGCAAACGGCCAGCCGCGACAACCTGCGGCCAATCGATATTGAC